>DAOVAE010000012.1 GCA_030671225.1 Desulfobacteraceae bacterium | reverse complement strand
GTGAAGCCATAGGCATCGCACACCCCCATGCCATGACATATGATGTTCTTCGTGAAGTACTCCCTGAATTGAAAAAAAAGGCGATTCTGGTTAATGCTTCTGAAGTGGTGCATATTGCCGGTTAATTCCGGGCTGGAAATGGTACTGTGTCTAAGCTCCTTTTCTACAATTGCACCCACAGATTTTGTGTTTTTATTTGACAGCAATTAGTCCCCATTGTATTTTACTAATGATGATGGTCACGCAAAAAGTCAAGAAAACGACTTTGTACGATAACGGATCCTTCCATGAAGCGAACTTTCAGTCTAATTTTTAAGATTCTTCTTGCTCTCTGCCTGGCAGTCCTCCCCCAGGTTGGCGCAGTCAATGCCGGTGATATCCGCAAACCGGTATATGCCGGCAGTTTTTATCCTGGCACACGGTCTGAATTGACGACTTTTATTGAGGAACTCACCGACCGGGCTAAACAGACTAATGTTCAAAACCTGCCCCATACTTCAATAAAAGCTCTTATAATGCCCCATGCCGGTTATATCTATTCAGGGTTGACTGCAGCGCATATCTCTCTGGTATTAAAGGAAAATCAATTCAACAGGGTCATTGTGCTGGCACCGGATCATCGCGTGGGATTCAAAGGTGGTGCCATTAGCGACGCAACCGCCTATGAAACTCCTCTAGGCCTGATTCCGCTGAATGAAGATGCGGTCAGGCTGCGTCGAAATAAATACCTTTTTCAAACAATCCCGGCTTCCGATCGGCTTGAGCATTCTGTGGAGGTGGTTCTCCCTTTTCTGCAGTACTTTCTAAAAAAATTCGAACTCATCCCGATTGTAATTGGTCCTGGTAATATCGATAGCTATTCGGCAGCTCTCGATCCTTTGTTTGACAAAAAGACTTTGCTGGTTGCCAGTTCGGATTTATCCCACTATCTTCCATATTCGGAAGCTGTTGATAGGGACCGGAAGACAATCCAAATGATATTAAATCTTAATGCCGGCAAACTGTTAAAGCAGGATAATGCGGCCTGTGGTAAAACACCAATTCTGGTTTTGATAAATTTGGCCCGCCGACATGGCTGGCAACCGGTTATTCTCCACTATTCGAACAGCGGTGACACAGCAGGGGATCGTTCGAGGGTTGTCGGCTATGCGGCCATCGCCTTTTATGGAGGTTCATCTATGCAGAAGAATAATAATACCACGAGGCATTTAAGCAAACATCAGGGGCAGGCACTG
Source organism: Desulfobacteraceae bacterium (assembly GCA_030671225.1). Classification (GTDB taxonomy): domain Bacteria; phylum Desulfobacterota; class Desulfobacteria; order Desulfobacterales; family UBA11574; genus DAOVAE01. The sequence continues at coordinate 10,299 of DAOVAE010000012.1, read as the reverse complement.
GGAAGGTTGGCCCGGAAGGCCATTATGGAAAAACTCGGCCTAAAATCAGCCAAGACCGAGTCTGATCCCATGACCGACAACTGCTTTCAGGAGCACCGGGGGACCTTTGTAACTCTTACCATTAATAAACAACTGCGCGGTTGTATCGGTAATTTGGAATCTACCGAATCGATCATGGCCGGAATAAAGCGCAACGCCGTTAATGCCGCTTTCCATGATCCCAGATTTGCCCCCTTGAAAGCCGATGAACTCGACCAGGTGGGAATCGAAATCAGCATCCTTACCGAACCTCAGCCCCTTGAATATCGTGGTAGTAAGGATCTGCTTACCAAACTACGCCCCCATGTGGATGGCGTTATTCTACGCAAAGGAACGGCCAGCGCCACTTTTTTACCACAGGTTTGGGAACAGCTACCCGAGCCCGAGCACTTTCTGTCCCATCTTTGCAGAAAGGCCGGCCTATCGGCCGACACCTGGGAAAAAACTCAACTGGAAATATCGACCTATCAGGTTCAATATTTTGAAGAGGAAAAATGAACGTGCCATAATTCGAGTGGTCATCGCCACGGGCATTTCCTCTGTGGTGACTCAACTGTTGATCATTCGTGAATTTTTAGCCCAATTTCAGTCTAACGAGTTCGTCATTGCCCTTATTCTCTTCAACTGGCTGATCATTGGCGGCGCAGGCACACTCCTTGCGCACTGGGTAACCAAACGCTTTTGGCATGCCACCATCAATAGACTGGGGTGGCTTTCTTTGATTCTGGCAAGCCTGCCCGCCGTGCAAATTCTGGCCATCAGGCAGCTTCGCGATCTTTTTTTTATTCACGGCAGCTCGGTCGGGTTTTATTCCACCTTTGCCTATACCTTTTTCACAATTGCGCCTTATTGCCTTTTACTCGGCTTTGTTCTCCCCTATAGCCTTTTTGTAATCAGGATCGAAAATCCGGATTATTCCGGAACTCTTATCTATATCATTGACAATCTGGGGGATGTTTCCGGCGGTGCTCTGTTTTCCTTTGTACTTGTCTTTCTGGTTACCCCCTTAAAAGCCACATTTTTTGCCAATTTACCATTACTTCTTGCGACCTATCTCCTCTTTCCCTCCTCTTCCCGACATCGCCCTCTTGTTTTTTTAGGGACCGGACTGACTTTCGCAATCCTCGTGTTCTCCATTATTATGGAACCATCATCTCTTAAGCCATCAGAAGGTAAACTTGTTTATTACAGCGAATCACGCTACGGCAGAATCGAAGTCCATCAAAACCAGGAACAGTTTACCCTGTTCGTTGGAGGACTCCCTCTGTTCGGCAGTCAGAATATTAGCATGGCTGAAGAAACCATACATTATCCGCTATCCCAGATTTCTAAAGTTCAAAACATTCTATTGATTTCAGCCCAAGGCGGCATGATGGCTGAACTGGAAAAGTACCGACCGGATTCTATCGATTATGTGGAACTCGATCCAAAGGTTGCGGACATTCAATTCAGGTTCGGACTGATAAAAAGGATTCCCGGACTAAAAGTCATTCATCAAGACGGCCGATCCTATCTTGCCGGCTCGCACAAAATATATGACGCCATCATCATCAACCTTGGCGAACCTGATACCTTTCAAATCAATCGATTTTTTACCGATAGATTCTTTTCAATGGCCAGGCGTCATCTGGCCGGAAACGGGGTGCTTAGTTTTGCCATGAAAGGATTTGACAACTACCTTGCAGAACCGCAACGCCAGAAGCTTTCTTCCCTTTACAATACCGTAACAGACTATTTTGACCATGTTCTTTTGCTGCCGGGACAAAAGACCTTTTTTCTATGCAGCTCTCAACCCCTTAGCACCGATATACCGGCACTCCTTGTCAAAAAAGGAATCCATACCCGCTACATAAAAGGCTACTATTACGGCAACCTGACCCAGGAAAGAATCGCTCGCCTTAATAGGCTTATTGATCCTGAAACCCCAAAAAACCGTGATGATTCTCCCCAGTTGATGCGTCTTATGTTTATTCAGTGGTTTGCCAAGTTTGCCTCTTCTCCCACCGGTTTCATTGCGGTTTTTACCGTACTTTTCCTTATTTACCTGGTTCGTATTACCGCTGAAGAATTTGTTCTATTTTCCACCGGTTTTACGGTAATGGGTAGTGAAATTCTGGTAATATTTGCATTTCAAATTTTTTTCGGTTATATCTATACGCAGATCGGTCTGATCGTTACCGTTTTTCTGGCCGGCCTTTTACCCGGAGCCTGGTTCGGTGAGAGATTGCACCGCAGGAGCAAGCAAACCCTTGCACTTGCCGATGGGTTGATGATTGCCATGATGGGCCTGTTGATCTTGGCTATGCAACATGGAAGTCTGCTGCCGGTGGCTTTTTTTCTTGTTTTCGGTTTTGTGGTTTCACTGATCTGCGGTTTTCAATTTCCGGTCGCCCTCTATTTGCGGGGGGGAGATGCTCCGGCGGTGACCCGAACCTTTTCAGCCGATTTGATCGGGGCCGCCTGCGGCACCCTGGTCACCAGCGTTGTATTGATCCCATATTGCGGGATCATCTGGGCTGCAGCAGGATTGATCGGTTTTAAATTTTGTAGTTTAATTGTTGTAGTTACGCGTCATGAAAAAAATTAGCCGCCGTCATTTTCTTTATTGCAGCGCGGGACTACTTTGTTACACCGTTCCTGCTTATGCTTTCCGGCCTTTTTCAGAAAAAATAAGTGCAGCAACGGGTCCGGTCGATATTCGCGGCCTGGTTTTTAAAAAAGATGCGCCCAAAAAACTCTGGAAATGGTCCCACGAAGGATTTCTTTATACAAAGCTGGGAAACAAAACGGTGATGTGCGGCATCTGCCCCAACAGATGTATGTTATCACCCGGTGATCGCAGTGTCTGCCGTTCCAAGGTCAATATGAACGGCACACTTTACAGTTTAACATACGGTAATCCCTGTAGCGTGAATGTCGATCCCATTGAAAAGAAACCTCTGTTCCATTTCAAGCCGCAGTCAAAAGCTTTTTCCATCGCAACCACCGGTTGCAACTTTCGCTGCTTGAATTGCCAGAACTGGGAAATTTCCCAGTCAAAACCCCATGAGGTCCGCCATTACGAACTATTCCCGGCCGATGTGATTAAAACGGCACAGCGCGCCGAATGCGAGTCCATCGCTTACACCTATTCCGAAGCCGTCACTTTTTTTGAATACATGATCGACACCGCCCGCATTGCCAGAGACAACGGGATATCTAATTTATGGATTTCAAACGGTTACATCAATCGAAAACCTCTGCTGGAATTATGCCGTGTGCTGGATGGAGCCAATGTCAATATCAAATCTTTCAGCGACGACATCTACCGAAAATTGAACGGCGGGCGGTTACAGCCTGTGTTGAATACTTTCAAAACGCTTCATGAGCAGGGAATCCATTTTGAGATGACAAATCTTGTGGTTCCCGGATACGTCGATAATGCCGACATGGTAAAACAGATGTGCCAGTGGATATTAGAAAACTTAGGGCCTGATTATCCTTTGCACTTTTTACGCTTTTTCCCCAAATACAAACTCGACCGATTACCTGCCACCCCCATCTCAATCCTGATCCGTTTCCGCAAACTTGCCATGGATGAGGGAATACGTTATGTCTATGTGGGCAACGTTTCCTTTCCAGAAGGGAACAACACCTATTGTCACAACTGTAAAAAGCTGCTGATTGAACGATTCGGATATTCCATTCCTACCTACAACCTGGACGAAAATCGATGTAAATATTGCCAGACCATTATACCAGGACGCTGGGCATGATGCGAGACTTTTGAAAAACGCCCCCTTTTGTCTCCGCCAAAGAACTCTGGCGGATCAGGCTTAAATTTTATGCCAGAGGATCTATAATGGACTCCTATATGTTGCAAACCTTTATAAATAGTACTATATAAAAAACGGGGTCCGAAATTCAAGTTAAATAGGACGCAGATTTTCGCAGACCCGCCTGCCACCTAAATATGGAGAATAACCAATGGACTTTGAAACCAAAGAACAAGTTTTAGAAAAGATTCTTTCCCAAAAAAAATCGGTATGCCCTCACTGCGGCACGGAAATGAGCATATGGGAGGTCCCCCCTTTTAGCTTCAGCGACGGCCTCGGCTGGGGCACCCCTTACCTTTTTGTGTGTTTCAATGATGAATGCCCCCTGTATGTAAAGGGATGGGATGATATAATGGACAATTATGCCCATAACGCTTCTTATCGGTGCATGAACTATCCCGGCACAAAACAGTTCGAATGCATCCCAGTATTCAGTCCCATGGGAGGCACAGGGCAAATAATTGACGATCAGGTCCTGGCCGAACAGGAGGTGTTAAAAGAAAATATAAAAAGAGGATTCTCGATTCTCACGGATGCCTATTTGGATAAAGACGGCGTCACGGTTATGCGATTGCTCCTGGATGCTACCGAACCTGCAAGGGTTAGGGCCAAGGCCGCTGAAATGATCGGCGACATCGGAGAGCTTGAAGCCATAGAACCCATCAAGAATGTCAAATTCGGCAATGAAATTATCCAGAAAATGGTCGATGAATCTATAGCAAAGATTCATAAAAGATACTTCACTAGAGAATGCCCTTTTTGCGCAGAAATAATAAAAAAAAGAGCCAAAATCTGCAAACACTGTGGTAAAGATGTGGCAGGCCAATAAGAAACCATTAATTGCCAAGATTTGATCAAACAAATCATTGTAACGAGACCTTTGCAAAACGTTCAATTTTGTTCAAGGCCAAGAAAGGCAAAAATTTTAACCACAGGAATACATTGAGTATTTTGAGGATTAAAATTTGAGCCTGACGCCGGAATTGGGCAAAAGGGGGCGTTTTGCAAAGGTCTCGTAACGTCTTATTTACTTGATGGTATACGCATAAGTGGTTTTTTCTCTTCATTCTTTGCTGCAGCTATTCCTCAAACCCCCGACATCCAATTTTCTCAGCATGCTTTCTTGACATGGGGTATTCCCTACAATGCAAAGGTTTAACATCATGAATCCGACAAATGTATTTATTCTTTTTAGGTAGTTTTCTTAACCAGGGGCACCTTGATACATCGTCTCCCGTTATCGGGCTTATCCAAATATCATATACAAAATGTTCTTCACCGAGTGGTATGGGGTCAACCCAAGCTAAAATATCTTCACGCCCTTCTTCCTCCCAGCGTTGAACATCTTCTTCAGTTGCACATGTCTCAAAAGCATCTCTAAGATTTATACAACAGCTCCCGCACTGTTTACATTTAAAGCCTATTGGTTGCATATTTAACGCCTCAACTATCGGAAATTTATAAAAAAGATTGGGTATGTTATTTATAAGACATCGAAGTTTTGAACTAAACATATAGAATTCATTGACAATTTTCAACCGATTCTTTATTGTGCTGATTTAATTAAAAATTAATTCAGGAAAATTATATGAACAAACTGGAACTTATAGAAATCCTGAGAGGGGAAAACGGACTCACAAAATCCGTAGCAAAAGCGGTTTTGAATTTATTCTTTAACGAAATGTCGGGAGCCCCTGCAAATGGTAACAGGGTAGAAATTTGAGGCCTATGCTCATTTTATGCTAAGAAATACAAATTATACACCGGCAAAAAAACTCAAAGACAGGTAAAAAGGTGAAGATGAAACCTAAAAAGCTACCGTTTTTCAAATGTGGTAAACATTGTAGGAGAGGGTGGATTATTAAAACATATAGAAAATAGGAGGAACCCGGAAATGAAAAATCTCAAAAAGAATCTTCAAACCGTAAACAAGGATCTAAAGGCACTCGCTAAGAAAGTTGATAGGATGATGGTTATGGTCGGGAAGCTTGAGAAACCAAAAACTATCAAGGCAAAACCAGCAAAGAAAACCGTGGCCAAAGCAAAACCCGTGAAAAAGGTAGCAGCCAAAAAAACTCCTGTAAAAAAGGCCGCTATTAAAAAACCCGCCGCAAAGAAACCCGTCAAATTAATAGCGGCTGATACTGTTTTTGGTTTTATCAAAAGATACAGAAAGGGCGTGGATGTCTCTACACTGATGGAAAAAACCGGTTTCAATAGAAGAAAAATATATGACAATGTTAAGATTCTGAAGAAGCAGGGTAAGATTCAAAGTGAAGGGAGAGGTGTTTATGTGAAGACATAAACCGAGCACGAAATAGAAGGGACAAAATCTTTATGTCAAAACTTATATGAGAAGGGAAACATGAAAAAGAAACCGACTCCAGAGGAAACCGAAACTGAAATGCTTAGCACCGTGCTACCGCAAGACTTAATTAAAAGAGTAGAGGTTTTTTGTGCTGAACAAGAAATGACTATTCATGATTTTGTGACCGATGCAATAATAGAAAAATTAGCACTTGTTCACAAAGAGAGGAGAAAAAAACCAAGACTGTAGCCGGCATTAAAAATAGGATTTACTTGACTTGGTAACGGTCATTATACGATATCTGTAATAAATTCGAATTTTGAATACGGCAAGGTATCTCATAACCCTAATAAAAAAGTGAACGGGAATTTACATAACGTAGAGGAGGGCTTAATGAATAAAATCAAATTATTTCTCTTTGCAATGGGAATCATAGTGATAGCATCAACATCTTTTATAGGCATTGCTATGGCAGCACAGGTTACCGGAATTAATAAAAGTAAAGGGCGTGTTCATATTAATGGAGGTGTGAATAATGGATTTATACCGGGAGCTACCGTGTGCTTTTTTGTATCTTCAACATCTTATGGTGACGAGTTTGTTTGTGGGTCGGTTGTGAGTGCTGAGGCTTCTAAAGCAGTTGTTAAAGTAGAAAAAAGCAGAGCAAAAAAGATGAAAATGGGAACGGAAGCAATGCTCCATGTTGAAAAAGAAGCTAAAGAAGAAGTGGAAGACATTGATATGGTCGAAGAAAAAGCTAAGGAAGAAACGAAAGAAAAAGAAGATCCGTTTCGATAACCGAAAATTGACCCATTTAAGCAGACTTTGCTATCTGCTCATCCTGAAAATATCAAGGCCTAAATATTTTTTGATATATGTAATCAAGACAAATTATCTTCTTGTTGGAGTTTTGGCAAGCAAACACAAAGCTGAAGTGGTTGGGAACAGCAGCATAAGCATGATCGCAATGATCTGAAGAGATCTTTCTATTTTAAATGTCATCTGAATATCTCCTTGCCATCGTGTCTCTTCATTTGAAGCGGCATACCCACATTGAGAGAAATATTTGATGGGAATTCATTTTTATCGATCCTGGCAATCAATTCTTCCTGCCGTTCATCATAAGCTTCTTCGGGGGGATGGACATGGTTTTTGTTTCGCCTTGTTTCATGCCCATTACCCCTTTTGCAAACCCGGGAATAATATTTCCTTGACCCATCTTGAACTCAAGTAGAAATACTGTAATTTTATCCCCGAAGTTTTTTTGCTAATTCTGCCACCCTTTGACCAAGCTTCATCCCATTATCTTCAATCTTGCCGTCCGGTGCTCCCACACAGGACACGCCGAAGTGTCCTGTGGCCGACATGGGATCACCTACAACAACCATGCCATAAATCAGCATTGTCTGGATAATTGACATCATGGTGGTCTCCTTGCCACCTGAAGGATCTCCAGAAGTGGCAAAGGCAGCCCCAACCTTGCCCTCCATTTTTTTGCGTACTCCCACAAATTCGTCGAATATCTTTTTAAGTTGTGCAGCCATTAGTCCGAAATAAACAGGAGATCCAGCTATAACTCCATCCGATGCTACAAAATCTTCTTTTGTTACTTCATCGGTCTTTTTCAAAACTGCATTTACACCTTCGACATTTTCCACGCCTTTGACAATTGCTTCAGCAAGCTTTCTGGTATTACCGCTTTTTGAAAAATAAAGAATCAAAATCTGCATTTAAAACCTCCTTAATCTAGATTTCTCACAGGTTCAAAATTGATGAATTCGTAAAAAGTAGAATTCATCACGTTTTAGGTTTTAGGCAATTAAAATTAATTGTTTTAACAGACACTTAAAACTTAACACCTAAAACTTAAAACGTCAGTAAAAAGTCGTATTTTCGACTTTTTACGAGACCATTAAAATTGTATCATTTAAAAAAAGAGCGCAAAACGAAAATTACGCTTTGCGCTCAACTTGTGTTTTATTTGCAGATGCGTTTCAAGAAACGTCTTTGTTATAGCATGTCAGGCAGCATTGCAAGCAGCGATTCGATTCATACAGGGCTTCTTCTTCGCTGATCACAAGGTCTGCTTCAACAAAAGATTTTATCCGTTCATCCACCAGAAGTTCCGGCATTTCCGTCCTTGCAGATTTCTCGATTCCTTCAACCGATTCAAAAATCGATACCGGTATATTGTCCGTAAACAATGTTTTAGCTGGTGGCGTTATTTCCTCGCCGGCAAGGTAAAAGTGGATCGAGCGGGCCGCTCGTCGACCGGCGCCGATAGCAGAGACAACCAAATCAGCACCGGTTGCGGAGTCTCCGCCGGTAAAAATATAAGGTATACTTGACTGCAGAGCCACCGGATCTTCAGCGTCGATTGTATCCCAGCGGGTAAGGTTCAGATCCTCGTTAAGGCGCTTGCTTTCCCTCGCGAAAAATACATCCGGGCCCTGCCCGATGGCCGTGATGAGCATGTCGATTTCGATGACGGTTTCAGAACCTTCAATCGGCACCGGACGGCGTCTGCCGCTTGCATCCGGTTCGCCAAGCTCCATCTTCAGATATTCAAGATCGGTAACCTTGCCTTCCTCATCTCCTATCACACGGGTCGGCGCCGCCAGAAAAGTAAATTTTATGCCTTCATGTTCGGCCGCTACTATTTCAACTTCATTGGCCGGCATTTCTTTGCGGGTCCGGCGGTAGACAATCGATACCTCATCAGCACCCAGGCGTACAAGGGTGCGAACACAGTCGATGGCAGTATTCCCGCCGCCGATCACGACGCACTTTTTGCCGACAAAAGGCCGATGATCTTCAGCACCGTCTTCCTGCTGCCATAAAGCAAAATTTGTCAAAAAACTGATGCCAGTATAACAACCGCCAAGATTTTCACCTTCAACCCCCAGGGTATAATCTTTCCAGGCGCCGATACCTAAGAATACAGAGTCAAATCCGGAAGCAATCAAAGAGCCGATGTCAAAGTCACGGCCCAGCATTACGTTGGGCTTGTGTTCAATCCCCAGGTTCAAAATCCCATCAATTTCCCAGGCCAGAACCTCTTTGGGGAGTCGATACTCAGGAATTCCGTATCGAATCATACCACCTAATTTAGGCATGCCGTCAAAGATAGTAACGTCATGGCCCAAGCGGCGGAGAAAAAAGGCACAACTCAATCCAGCCGGGCCACCACCGATGACGGCCACTTTATTGCCGGTGGAAGGAGCAACTGATACGGGAAGGTGTTTTCCTGAGTTCATTTCATGGTCGGCCACAAAGCGTTTCAATTGATTAATGGAGACCGCTTCATCTTCAACACCCCTACGGCACTTGTCTTCACAAGGGTGAGGACAGACACGGCCGCAGGATAACAGCAAAGGATTGCGTGCCCGGATGGTATTGACAGCCCCTTCATAGTCGTCATTATTGATTTGAGCGATGTATTTGGGGATGTCAATTTCAGCAGGGCAGGTTTGCTGACAAGGGGCAATGCGGTCGTCAAACTGGTTGAGATGGAGCAGTCTTTGAGACATGGTTTTAATTTCCATGATGTTTTTGGGGCAGACTTTCTCACAGGCACCGCACCCGACACATTTCATCTCATTGACGACAGGGAATCCTTCTGGACCTATCTTAAGAGCGTCAAAAGTACAGGCCCTGACACAGTCGCCTAAGCCAAGACATCCTACTTGACATTCCCGCTGACCGCCGTACAAGGTGGCAAGTGCCTGACAGCTGTTAATACCCATATAAAAATATTTTTTGGCTGCCCGGTCGCCACCGGCGCAGGTATTGTAAGAAAGCAGAGGTTCGGCAGTACCAGGATCGACGCCCATGACAGCGGCGATATTGACCGCAGCTTCTGCATCGGCCACAATACAGACACTGGGCAGTGCTTCTCCGACAACAACAGCGACCGCTGCGGCGTTACAGCCGGCATATCCGCAGCCACCGCAGTTTGCACCGGCGGTCAATCCTTCAACTACAGCGATTCGAGGGTCTTCATAGACATAAAAGATTTTGGAAGCCGCACTGAGCACAGCTCCGCATGTAGCCCCAAGACCCAACATAAACAAAACGGCTGATAATGATAACACAGTATCCTCCTTAAATCATCCCTTTGAAAGCGTAGAACGTAAG
>DAOVAE010000084.1 GCA_030671225.1 Desulfobacteraceae bacterium | reverse complement strand
TTTTTTGGGTTAATCGGAATAACGCCGTAGGGGTTATTTAATAATGCATCTCCGTCGCATACGATTTCCAGATCAAGGCCGGCATCCCGGCCGTGCTTGTACTTAATATAAGTCGCTCGATCAGCCAGCGTGTATGCCCTTTTTTCATCGGCAAAGGTAATGGTCTTGCCCATACCCTGCCCAATGGAAAGATACCATTTTTCAGATCCTTTGGGTTGTACAAAGCTTACGGGTGTTTTTCCCCCTTTTTTTACAATTGTACTGATTGTATTATCCAGGGCAATGCCGGTTGCCTCCCAAAGCGCCTGCTCCTTGGTATGAGTGCCGCTGTCGTCTCCGCGGGATACAAACAATGCCTTGGCATGAGCGATCTTGGTTAAAGCAGTGGTAGCATCTTTTTGTCCACGTATTCCGGCCGGATCATTGGGGGGCCCCAGAATAATGAAATCATTGTGCATAACCGCATAGCGCTTTGTTCCGAAACCGTCGGCGACAAACTTTTCTTCTCTGACCCTGGCATGCACAAAAATAACGTCCACATTACCGTCCATTCCATCGCGAATGGCAGCTCCGGTTCCTTTGGCAAAAACCTTTACACGAATGCCGGTATCCTTTTCAAATTCAGGAAGAAGAATATCGAGCAGACCAGAGGCCTGGGTGCTGGTTGTTGTTGACATCTTGAGGACTCGACTGTCACCCAAAGCTACTGTGTCGAAGACACAGATCATTATGATTATGCATAAAGCTGTAAAAAAGATCCTTTTCATACTGGTTGCTCCTTTCCTTTTAAGTTTGAGCCCGCAGGATAGAGCATCTTTCCTGAAAGATTAAGATCGTAACCGGAATTTTCGTTCACCAGATTCCTGAATTCGTTTTGATGGAGCAGGCCGAGAAAAAGCTGAACCCCCTCATCGAAAAACCGTTCCTTGGAGACCATCAGATCGTACCTTTCCCAGCGAAGAGGAATGAACCCGATATCGAGAACATCAGCCACAGCCCGTATTCCCGGACCTGCATCCGCGCGGCCGGCAAGAATCTCAAGACCGATATCAAGATGCCGGTTTACCTCATTATGATAACCGTGAATTTTATCACCGTTAATGCCGGCCTTCTTTAATTCCATGTCCAGCAGCAGGCGGGTTCCGGTGCCCAGCGGCCGGTTTATAATCCTCATGTTCGGTCTGGCAAGGTCCGCTACTGTAAAAATTTTCTTGGGATTCCCCTTTGTCACCAGTATTCCCTGTTCGCGTTTGCAAAAATTGACCACTGCAGGCATGGTATCGAGTTCTTGTGAAGCAAAATCGAAATTATATTCCGCTTCATTATCTTGAAGAAGGTGGCTGGATGCCATGTGGCAGAGATTCCTGCGCAAAGCTCTAAGCCCGCCCATACTCCCCAGGTTCCCAAACACAGCCACATGGTCGGAATGAAGTGTGTTAAAAAGAGAAATGGTCCGGTCTAAAAGCGGGTCGTTACTTCCGGTTATTATCAGCAATCCATGGTAGGGCGGAAGATGTGTAGCAGTCTCGGGATAGTTGGTGGTATTGGTTTCAATCCATTGCTCCACCAGGTGCCGCGGGAAAAGCCATTTGCCTGTGATTTTTGTTGCCGGAAGTCCTTTTTCGGCCACGAGGGTATATACCATCTTTTCGTTCACATCCAGAAACTGTGCTATTTCTTTGGTGGAAAGAAATTTTTTCATTTTTTACCTTCGGGTATTTTGGCTTCCAAAGCTTTGTCCCGGGCGGGATAATAAATACCATTAATGATCGTGGCTTATAGATTAGTCGTTATTATATGTCAATACATTTTTATATTTATGCTTATACGAACCCATACTAACCAAAACAAACCAGATCTATATAAAAATGCGACATGGGAGGTTATTATGAACGCCGGGACTAACCCGAATCTCTCATGAAGAATTTGCTCGGATCTATTTCACTAGAGTTCGCTGAGGATGTTTAATAAGATCGGAATCATGTAGAAATGTTTCAATATCGTGCCAGAAGGTGTCCCAGTTCGGAGGGCAATCATTGTGTCCGCTTTCATAGGTTATCATTTTGGCTTGTTTTGCTGCTTTGTAAAGGGCTTTTCCATGCGAGTATGGAATGATATCGTCGAACTTGCCGTGAACAACAAGAACCGGTTCCTGGTAATTACCGACGACGGCGAGATTATCAAACGGATCCCGGACAAGAAACGCGGGGAAAAAGTATTTTGACGCAAATGAACGAGTGCTGATAAACGTTGACATCAAAATAAGCGCCGCCGAAGGCCGGTTAACAGCAAGTGTACAAATCGCGCCGCCGCCCACAGAACGGCCTAACAGAACAATTCTGGAAGGATCGACATCTTCCCGTGCTACAAGAGCATCGTAAGCACCGGCAAATGCCTCTGTGATGCTTTTTTGAGAGGGAGTCCCCGCTGACCGACCATATCCGGGATACTCCACCAATAACACACCTATTCCGAAACGATTGAACTTTTTGAGTTCACGTGGCCAGAAGTCGATGAGTTCTCCGTTTCCATGTGCGAAAATAACCGCCGGCGCCGGCCCTGAAACTCGGCTGTCAGCCGGAGGTAAGAACCATGTTTCGACCTTTCCAAAACTTGTATCTATCCATATCTTTTCCAGGCCGGAAATATCTTCATTATTAGAAGGGGTCTCAATAAGATAACGGGGAAACAGCATTTGCCGCTGCATCATGAAAAGAAAGCCACAATAGGCAAGATATAAAAAGATTGTCCATGTAACGATTTTAGCCAGAATATTCATTTTCAATCTTTCTTTATTCGCATCCTATATATTGTGTTATTTTTTTCTTGACATACAATATGTTCCATGAAAGAAAGAAAACATGCTCTTTATGACGTTAATAAAAAATAGTAAGATTGTTTTTCAAAGTCTTGTTAGCACTTAACATAATATCAGAAAAGGGTCACACTTTTTATAACAATTCCACTTTATGGGATCAAAGATGATATCAAAAATTTTGATCATTGATGATGAAGAGAGCATCCTGTTTGTCTTACAAACTCATCTGTCCAACCAAGGACATGAGGTGCTGACCGCAAAAAACTATGCATTAGGTCTGAAGGCGGTTTCCAATACCGACATTGATCTGATAATCACAGATGTTGCTCTCGGCACCCATACTGGAATTGATATACTCAGGGAGGTTAGAAAAAGGGATCTGGATTGTCCTGTTATCATTATAACGGGTTCGCCGAATGTCGAGACTAAAGCGGATGCGACTCGACTGGGAGCCTTTGATTACCTGTCTAAGCCTGTTCGAAAGGAGACACTCGTGCGTGTAGCCAGTCAAGCCCTCCAGCACAAGACTCATTTGAACTAAAAAATTGTTTAGATTGTTTTTTTCTTTTTTACAGGGATATGAGCAGATATTGGGGCTTTTTTTCTTGACATACTATATATAGTGTGAAAGAGGATAAAAACCCGCGCTTTCTGACAGACCTACTTGTAGAATTTAGCTGGTTCTGGTAGGTTTGTTTTTCTTTTTGACACTGAAAACCTGGTCTTTTGGACCAGGATTCTTTTTTCCGAAAAAACAATTTGTTTGCATTGAGAACTTGTCATATTTTTGTATAAATGTTACTGATTAGAATGGAGTCCAAAAGATTCCGATAATAACCATACGGGAGATGGGCAATGGGTTCAAAAGGTAAAATTTTAATTACGGAACAAGGAAGTTTCGATTTAACCGCCTACAAGTGGGATGATCGACTATTTTCAAATATCCTTACTAAAGCAAACCCCATTAAAACTGATCAGGCCATGGATATCAGCCGATTTCTGCGAGAAGAAATAGCCAATATGAAGAATCATACCATTACCATGTCAGTTTTAGATAAAATTATTCAGACAAAATTGCTGGAATACGGATTAAAAGAAATATCGCCGATTAGGCTGGATAAGTCTATGTTTATAAAAAATGGTCTAAAACTTTCAGGAAATGCAGAAAATGTTTTAAAAAGAAGATATCTTAAGAAGGATAGAAAAGGAAAAATTGTAGAGACTCCGGAAAAGATGTTCAAAAGGGTAGCCCGGCACATCGCAAAGGCGGAAAAAAAGTATGGTAACGACGGCAATGTAAAAAAGATGGAAAATATTTTTTACAATATGATGACGGAGTTCAAATTTTTACCCAATTCTCCAACACTGATGAATGCCGGACGCAGACTGGGTCAACTGGCGGCTTGCTTTGTTTTACCGGTTGAGGACAGCATGGATGGGATTTTTGATTCTTTAAAGAATGCCGCCATTATCCATAAATCGGGCGGAGGTACCGGTTTTTCTTTTTCACGTCTGCGACCAAAAAACAGCAGGGTGGGAACAACCGGCGGAATTGCTTCGGGACCGGTTTCTTTTATGAAAATATTTAACACGGCAACAGAGCAGGTCAAACAGGGAGGAACTCGCCGAGGGGCCAACATGGCCATTTTGAGGGTAGATCATCCAGATATTATGGATTTCATCTACAGTAAGAAAAATAATAAAGATCTGAACAACTTCAATATCTCGGTCGGTGTTACGGATGTGTTTATGGAAGCGGTGACAAAAGGAATTAACTACGATTTGATAGACCCTCGCGACAATGCAAAGGCCGGTGAACTGAGTGCTGGAGAAGTTTATCAAGCTTTGTTGGAACAGGCCTGGCAAAATGGAGATCCGGGCATAATTTTTTTAGACAGACTAAACAAAGACAATCCGACTCCTGCATTGGGAGAAATAGAGAGTACCAATCCTTGTGGAGAACAACCGTTGCTTCCAATGGAAGCATGCAACCTGGGCTCCATCAATCTGGCCAAATTTGTAACGTATTATAATGAAGAACCGGCTATCGACTACAAGGGCTTAAAGGATGTCGTATTTTGGAGTGTTCGCTTTCTGGACAATACTATAGACATGTCCAAATACCCTCTCCCGGAAATCGACACAATGGTTAGAGGTAATCGTAAAATTGGTCTTGGGGTCATGGGGTTTGCAGATTTACTTTATCAGTTGAAAATCCCCTATAACTCAGAAAAGGCCCTTGAAATAGCAGAAGAAGTGATGGGTTTCATTCAAAAAGAGTCCCACGAAGCCTCAAAATGTCTGGCTGAAAAGAGAGGGGTGTTTGAAAATTTCTATAAAAGCATTTTTAAAGACAAGAAATCATGCACTTATCGAAATGCCACTACTACCACCATTGCACCAACCGGTACGTTGAGCATAATTTCGAACTGCTCCAGCGGTGTCGAACCGCTTTTTGCCTTGAGTTTTGTCAGAAACGTTATGGATAATGACAAATTATTAGAGGTGAATCCATACTTTGAAAATGTAGCCAGAAAAAGAGGTTTTTACAGTTCTGAGTTGATGGATACAATCGCCCTTGAAGGGGGTGTTCAGCATATAGACGAAATACCAGAGGATATTCGTAAAGTCTTTGTAACAGCCCATGATGTATCCCCGGAATGGCATATCCGTATGCAGACCGCCTTTCAGAAGCATACCGACAACGCGGTTTCAAAGACTGTCAATCTGTCCAGTGATGCTACGGTGGATGATGTATTAAAGATCTATAATCTGGCTCATGAGTTGGATTGCAAAGGAGTTACTATATACAGGGACGGGAGCAAGGAAAATCAGGTGCTTTCGATTGCTGCAAAGGACAAACTTGTTGACACTTCTATTACCACGGTCAAAGAACGCCCCGAAATACTTGAAGGGTTCACTTCCAAGATGAATACAGGATATGGCCAGCTTTATGTCACTGTAACCGAATATGAAGGTCAGCCCTTTGAGGTGTTTGCCACAATCGGCAAATCCGGACGAT
>DAOVAE010000096.1 GCA_030671225.1 Desulfobacteraceae bacterium | reverse complement strand
AAAGCCTCCTTTATGATTAGTTGAGGCTCGATGGACAAAAATTTGCCTATGCGGAACAACCCATCCCACCAACTAATCTTTACTCACAGGCATTCGCTCGTTCTTCCAACTTTTTAGCCTCCTTTTTCTTTCCAGTTTTCTTGTAACACTCTGCCATATTCCTCAAAACGGTCGTCACATAGGGATGCTCTGGCCCAAGGGCTTTCTCCCATATTGTCAGTGCTCGTTTGTACAGAGGTTCTGCTTCGACATATTTCCCCTGGGTTAGGTAAAGTGACGCCAGATTGTTCAGGGATGTCGCCACATTGGGGTGCTCTGGCCCAAGGGCTTTCTCCCATATTGTCAGTGCTCGTTTGTAAAGAGGTTCTGCTTCGGCATATTTGCCCTGGTCTCTGTAAAGTAATGCCAGATTATTCAGAGATTGTGCCACATTGGAATGCTCCGGCCCAAAGGCTTTCTCCCTTATTGCAAGTGATCGTTTGTACAGAGGTTCTGCTTCGGTATATTTGCCCTGGACATAGTAAAGTCCAGCCAGATTGTTCAGGGCTGTTGCCACATGGGGATGCTCCGACCCGAATGTTTTTTCTGCAACCTTAAATGCTGCTTCAGCTACTTGTACTCCTTCTGAATACCTTCCTTGCTGATAAAACTTGACCGCACGCCTGTTTAGCTCCACAAATCTGGCTTCCCGAGTGAAAGTCGGAACGGAAAACATTGCGATCGGCAATATGGCCATCATTGTTTTTATTAATAGAATTTTCATCTCTTTATTTATTCATTTTTCAAAAACAACAAATGATAAAAATCCGCTTTTTGAAACAGGCAAATTGAATCCCAACAGCAAGGATTATCCACCCGTTAGGAGCATTGCGGACACATTGTGAGGGGTTTCTCCATGGCGATAACCTTCTTGAATAGAAGTTGAACGATTGGGGCGACAAATCATTAAACAGGAAGAAGCGAATCGAGAATGAGATCAGCTGAACAAGAAATATTTGCGTTAGAAAATGAATAGAGATGTGATGTAAACTTCAGCGCCATTTCCATTTTACTATAAGGCTATAAAAAAAAATGTGTGTCAAGAGAAATTCCACAATGTGGTAGTTTTAATTAGGTGAGAAAAAGATGACATGCATGAAGATATCTTGCCAGAAAACCAAATATCACTGAACTTTGATATATTGAGAGTATCTGTAATACGGGATGCTCGATTCGTTGCCTGAATCATGCATTTCCAAAAAGTGAAGGTTTCTAACCTAAATCATAAAAAGTGCAGATCACAGTCTTACCCAATCCTTTGATAAGAGAATAGTATTCTTTAGATAGCCACTATAAGGAACGAGAAAATGCAATCGTTTCTCTATCCCTGCGCCGTAACGGATATTATATAAGAGAAATCGCATATGACCACATGAATACTATCTATGACTATCTCACAATTTTAACAAAAGTGCGATGCTGGTGCTCATTAACCTTGAAGATCCCTCAGCAATACAAATATCGATACAAAAATCAATAAATTGATATAATAATGAGCATAGACCGCATTCGATTGTGAATATCATCCTGCACCATCAAGAGCGTTTGTGGGAAACTGTTGGAGATAGGAAATCTTCAGGAGTTGTTGATCTAAACAAATGATTTTTTTGACTTTGTACCAATGGTGTTTATGTTAATTTGTAAATAAGCATCTAACTTTAATAATAAAATCGTGCCACGATCATAGGAGTTAAAATGAGAACTGCGGAAGCCATCTTAAAAGAAAAAAATAGGGAAACGGTTTGTATTTCTCCCGACCAGACGATCCGTGAGGCGATCCGGTTGATGACAGCCAATAAAATAGGGGCGATACTTGTAAAAAAGAAAGGTAAAATTGTTGGCATATGGACAGAGCGGGACCTGTTGTACAATAGTAGTCAGCCGGGGTTTGATCCGGACACTCATTTGATTGGCGATTATATGACCACCTCACTCCACACCGCTCGACACGATTCATCTATTCTCAAAATCAAGGAAATGTTTTTGGGGTTATTCATACGTCATGTTATCATCGAACAAGATGGTGATTACATCGGTCTTCTTTCCATTGGGGATGTCCTTAGGGCCAGCCTGATAGAACAAGATAGTCAGATTAAAGAGTTGAATAAGATTGCCAGTTGGGAATACTATGAGAACTGGGGATGGCATCGAAAAAATAGATGAACCGAACCGAAATTGCTCACATTAAAGCCTTGGCAGCCGCCTTTGCCAGATCGATCAGGTGGGTGGGAAAGATTCCCGCCGCGATCATGACACTGGGTAATATTCCGGTGAGCACCATAGTGGATGGAGCTATCTTCAGATCCGGCAATTCCTCTGCGGATTCCAACAGATATGCCGCCCTGACCACCAGAAGATAGTAGTACAAGGAAATAACGACATTGATCATAGCGATCAGCACCAGCGTAAAGTAGCCTTTTTCCATTGCTGCGGTGAAAATGAGAAGTTTTCCCGTAAAACCGATTGTCGGCGGAATGCCGGCCAAACCAAAAAGCGACATCAATGTCTGAATTTGTGACGTGAGAATTGAGAAATCTTTGCACAATATTTGAGTGCATAGTGGTTGTTTCGTTTGGAGGGTTAACCCGCATTTCTCATGAAGAATTTATTTTGGGTATAAAAAAACAAGAAACCGAATTAAAATCAAGCGATTGTATTAAAGTAGGGCGTCTTTGATTGAATACACACAGTTTTGATGAATCCTATCATTTTATAAATAAATTCTTCATCAAAGACGAGCCTGAGCAACACAGGAACTGCGTTATTCAGTCCTCGAAGTAAAATACTACGTCTTCGGGCTGAAATGCCTTGTTCCTGAGCCGTTCAGTCTCGTGAGAAAACCGGGTTGAAGGGGTATTGACGGAAAATAAGATGGGGTCGATTAAGCGGGGTTAGAATTTGTCATAGGCGATCATTTCCGGTTCCACCCCGAGGCTGTCGAGCATATCTTCAATGGCATCAACCATCATGGGCGGACCGCAAAGATAATATTCAATTTCCGTGGGGTCATCGTGTTTGCTGAGGCAATTGTCAAGCAGACACTGGTGGATAAAACCGGTCAGCCCTTTCCAGTCGTCCCCTGGCTTGGGATGGGAGAGGGCAACATGGAATTCAAAGTTCTCGTATTTTTTTTCCAATTCTTTAAATTCTTCTTCAAAAAAGAGCTCCATTTTTGATCTTGCGCCATACCAGAAGCTGATTTTACGTTTTGTTTTCAACGTGTTAAGCTGGTGAAGTATGTGGCTTCTCAGAGGAGCCATTCCAGCGCCGCCGCCTATAAAGCACATTTCCCTGTCAGTTTCTTTTACAAAAAACTCTCCATAAGGTCCGCTTAAGGTGACCCTGTCACCTGGTTTGAGGTTGAAAATATATGAAGAACCAACTCCGGGAGACGCTTCTGAAATAATGGGCGGTGGTGTGGCAATCCGGACAGTAAAACGTAACATGCTCTTTTCACTGGGGGGATTTGCCAGGGAATAAGCCCTGAATAACGGTTCTTCTGTCAATGAATGCAATCCCCATAGGTTGAAGGCATCCCATTCAGGTCGGAACCGTTCGGCAACCCTGCATCTGAATTCTGAAAAAGACAGCTCATATTCCGGAACATCGATCTGAATGAAGGCACCGGCCTTAAATTCAAGTTTTGCACCAGGATCGAGCTTTAAAATTAGGTCCTTGATAAAGGTTGCAACGTTTTCGTTTGAAACAACAATGGCGTTATATTTTTTTACATTGAAAATTTCCTCTGGCAGTCGGATCTTTAAATCTTCCTTAACTTTTAACTGACAGGCAAGACGGACATTCCCTTTTTTTTCCCTTCGGGTCAAATGCGCTAGTTCAGTTGGCAAGAGACCTCTTCCTCCTTCTTCCACCACGCACTTGCATGTTCCGCATGACCCGCCGCCGCCGCAGGCCGCTGGAAGAAAAATTTTATTCTCTGACAGAGCGGACAAAAGTGTTGTACCGCCTGGAATTTTCAGTCCTTTCTCCTCGTCATCATTGACGACGATAACGCAGTCATCCTTTTTCACAACTTTGGCTTCAACCAGCAGAAGGAGTCCCACAAGGATGAAAATAATAGATGCAAATACTGTAATGCTGATTACGTAAATCATAATGATATTCCTGAAAAAAGCATAAACCCCATGGCCATAAGACCGGCGATAATCATGCTGATGCCAAAGCCTTCAAGGCCCTTGGGAACATCGGCATATCTCAGTTTTTTTCTAATCCCTGCCATGGTGGCAATGGCAAGCGTCCAGCCAATACCTGAACTTAACCCGTAAACAACCGATTCTACGAAATTATAGTCGCGCTCCACCATGAACAGAGAGGTTCCCAGAATCGCGCAGTTAACTGCGATCAGAGGAAGAAAAACCCCCAGAGCAATATACAGTGGCGGTGAATACCTGTCTATAATCATTTCCAGGGCCTGAACCATGGCTGCAATGACGGCAATAAAAATAATAAATTTCAGGAAGCTAAGATCAACCCCCGGCAGACCCGCCCATGCAAGAGCCCCTGGTGCCAGAAGATAATTATAAACTAGCCAGTTGGCCGGTGTTGTAATTGAAAGCACAAATGTCACTGCAAACCCCAGCCCTATGGCCGTCTCCAGGTTCCTGGAAATAGCAAGAAAAGAGCACATTCCTAAAAAGTATGCCAGCAGGATGTTTCCTACAAAGATGGAATTTAAAAAAATGCTGATGAGGTTTTCCATTGTTTTATTCTTTTGAAACGGTTTTCTGAAGCCATACAATAAAGCCAATGGCGATAAAGGCGCCGGGGGCTAAAACCATAAACCCCATGTTTTCATAACCTGCGGCATAAAAAGAGTCGGGAATCACCTGAAATCCAAAAAGTTTCCCGGCGCCTAAAAGTTCCCGTATTGCCGCCACTGTTATCAGAATCTGACTGTAACCCAGTCCGTTGCCAATGCCGTCCAGCATGGAAAGTACCGGCGGGTTACCCAGGGCATAGGTTTCGGCCCTCGCCAGGATAATACAGTTTGTAATAATAAGACCTACGAAAATAGACAGTTGTTTGCTGATATCATACAGAAAGGCTATAAGAACCTGATCCGCAACAATTACAAGAGTGGCAATTATCGTAAGTTCTACGATAATCCGGATATTTCGGGGAATAAGGTTACGTATCAGAGAGACCGACAAATTGGAAAAGGCCAGGACAAAGGTAAGCGCAAGACTCATGACTATGGCGGTTTTTAACTGTACGGTAACGGCCAGGGCAGAGCATATCCCAAGGATTTGTCCGGAAACGGGATTGCTTTCCCAAATCGGGGTAAAAAATACTTTAAAGGCTTTCTTTCGTGTGATTTTC
>DAOVAE010000087.1 GCA_030671225.1 Desulfobacteraceae bacterium | reverse complement strand
AACCTTGCCCCGTCACAACTTAGTATATTTATCTAAATATTCACGCAAAGCCGGGACCATAAAAATATCTTCATGATGAAATTTGCTTAGACAAGATGAGAGGATCTCATTTTTTTCATGAAACGAAATGTGTTTATCCATGATGAAGAGTTTCTTTCCTGTTACCTTGCATAATCCGCTTTTAACTTTTATGCCGGTTTTGCGAAGATTTTGTTCTGATACAGTAACACCAAGTTTTTCAGCAAGCTCTTTTAGATCTTGATATATTTGCTCGGGTTTCATTGCAACAATAAAGTAATTCAGAAATCCTTGGGCCAAGGATTTTATAAAAAAGCTGTTTTTAACTTGCAAAACCGATTTGCAATGTTATATTACGCAGGCTAAATTCAACAAATATGAACAATTCAATTCGCAATTAAAGAAACAAAACAATTAATTGCTAATTAAATCAGGAGGATATAATGCAATCCATTCCGCTTAAAAGGACAAAAGCCCAAATTCGGGTTAACGAATTTATCCGGAGTGTCTATAACTGGATGGCAATCGGCCTTGGACTCACAGGGTTTGTGGCATTTTTTGTATCAAACAGCGAAGTTATAATGAGGCTGATATTTGGAAATCAGCTCGTGTTTTTCGGTTTGATTATCGGTGAACTTGCCCTTGTTTTCAGCATCAGTGCAAGAGTCCATAAAATGCAGGCTTCAACCGCAACCTCTTTATTTGTACTTTATGCAGCTTTAAACGGAGCAACCCTTTCGGCAATATTTCTTATTTATACAAGATCTTCGATCACATCAACATTTTTTATATGTGCTGCGACCTTTGTTGCGTCGAGTATTTTCGGTATGGTCACAAAGCGCGATCTGACCTCAATGGGACAGTTTATGTTCATGGGGCTAATAGGGATTGTTATTGCATCGGTTGTTAACATTTTTGTACGCAGCTCTGGAATGAGTCTGATTGTTAGTTATATCGGTGTTATCGTTTTTGTGGGACTTACCGCCTATGACACCCAGAAACTCAGAGACATGGCGCTTTCACAGCCTGATGGCCTTGATGGCGGTGTAATTAGAAAAGGTGCGATTTTAGGCGCTCTGACATTATACCTTGACTTTATCAACTTGTTTCTTATGCTGCTTAGAATATTGGGGAGTCGGGATTAATCTAACAGCTTTGATAAAGTAGAAAAAATTCGAATTCATTATGGTTGACCTGCCTGCGCGGGTCAACCATTTTATTTTCCGAGATTTGCCTTAACAATGTCAGCTAGTTGATGGCAATATTTGCTGGTTTCATCAATGGTTAGCCCTTCTACCATTACTCTGCATATAGGCTGCGTGCCGGAATAACGAACAAGCACCCTACCCTTTTGACGCAGACTGGTTTCAACCGATTTAATTGCATCTTTAATGGGCGGAATATTATTAAGGTCTGGTTTGCGCTCAACTTTTACGTTTATTAGGACCTGTGGAAACACCATCATTATTTTACAAAGCTCGGATAGCGGTTTTGATTCCTCTTTCATGGCCTCAATCAGTCTTAATGCGGTAAGAATACCATCACCGGTTGTATTGTAGTCTAAAAAGATCATGTGGCCTGAATCTTCGCCTCCTAGAACAGCTCCGGAAGAAATCATTTTTTCCATTACATATCTATCCCCGACTTTTACTATCATATGTTTTATGCCCATTTGTTTTAAGGCAATCCCAAGCCCCATGTTACTCATGACCGTGCTGACCACCTGATTGCCTTTAAGAAGCCCTTTTTGTTTCATGAACTTTGCACAGACGGCTAAAATCTGGTCACCGGTTATAACAGTGCCATTTTCATCCACCGCAATAAGCCTGTCACCGTCTCCGTCAAAGGCAAGGCCGATATCGGCTCCTTTTTCAACAACAATTTTTTTCAGGTTTTCAGGATGCTCAGATCCACAATTATCATTTATATTCTTTCCGTCAGGGTTAATATACAGTGCTTCAACTTCTGCGCCAAATTCGGTAAAAACTTCTGGCGCCACTTCGAAAGTTGCACCGTTTGAGCAATCTATGACTATCTTTAAGCCTTTTAAATAATTACTTTTAGGTAAAGTGAGCTTTAAGAAATTTACATAACTGCAACCAGCATCAGCTATTTTATGAACTCGTCCGGCAGCACGGACCGATTTTGCCAATGAAGCAGTATTTTCATTCAAGACAAGCTCTTCAATTTCAGCTTCTTTTTCATCAGACAGCTTGAAACCATCGCCTTTAAAAACTTTTATGCCATTGTCGTAATATGGATTGTGAGACGCCGAAATCACAATGCCGGCATTTGCGCCTGTTGAAGAAGTCATAAAAGCAACGCCGGGCGTGGGAAGAATTCCCGCAAGGTATGCATCGACACCCATTGAACAGATCCCTGAGACCAGAGCATATTCAAGCATATCCCCGGAAATACGGGTATCCTTTCCGATGACAATCTTTGATCGCTTATCATCTTCCCTAAAAATCACTGCAACAGCCCTTCCGATATTGACGGCCATTTCAGGAGTTATCGGATATTCATTGGCAACACCCCGTATTCCGTCAGTGCCAAATAATTTACTCATGATCTTTCCTTTTTTTTTGTCACCCCAGAGGAATGGACTACGTATTCCACAGGGCAGGCAGACACACACAGACTTAAACAGATAAATACCTGGATGACTCCGGTTAAACAGGCTGCGCATTTAACAGGGCAGGCCTGGCTGGGTTGGGAAAAAGAGCCATTTATGGATAAAAACTAATAAAATGATGGTATGACCTTAAGTGCTTCAGCAGTTATATGGTCCACGATTGCTTGAAGCCAACCGGTACCGGCTTTTGTATCCTCAATCGCAAGTCCTTTTATCACAGGGATGTAGTCTTTTCCTGATGTTTTGATGCCAAGATTGATTTTTTCCAAAAAAGTGTCTTTCAAACTCGTTTGGGCTTCTATGCCCCTATGAGCATTGAAACTTTCTTCCAGTTCAGCCCATCTTTCATAAAGCTCTTTTTTTTGCCGCAAAATCAGAGGCGATACATTCTCTTTTGTATGATTTTGATAGACTCGTACAGAATCCGGCATCTTTTTGCTTAGTTCTATTAACCTATGTATTCTTTCATCAATCGCCATGTTAATTTTTTCTTTAAGGCCGTCTAAAAGAGGCTCTGGAAAGTCATCTGAAATAAACTGTGATCGTACATGGTTATACCAGTGCTCGAGAGATATTAGATTTGCAATATATATGATGTTGTTTACCACAATCCTTTTTATATCTCGATAAATCCCATGCACAAAAGGAATATTGCCGCCCTTCCCTGGCTCTGCAAAAAGCAGACGTTCTGGTTTTAATTCATCCTTTCTATATATTGAGCCGGCAGCTATAACGGTACCAAATTCCAGACGGCACGGACCGACAAGTCCCCCCTGCCCTCCAAGGAATATGGGCCGCTGATTCAGCATAACTCCCCTGGACACATCACCAATCAAAGATGCAGTTGCCTTGTCCTGATTGGGTGTATAATTAAAATGGATGTAAGAGCTTCCGACTTCGCTGTGGTCTTTGCGGCTAGTGCCGCCGGTCATTAAGCAGTCACAATAATTTATCAAACTTCCTATAGTCACAAAAGGGAAAAGAATGGTCTGTTTCAGACCAACCGTGTGAGCACCGTTCGATTCTTCTTCAAGGATAGTCCCTTCCCGAATATTGGCACCTAAACCCATACTCGCCTTTTTGAGAAAAACAGCATTCTGAAAACTCCCTCCTTTAAGTTCAACATGTGGTCCAACCTGACAGTTTTTAATAGTAACCGGACCTTCATATCCAAGCTTTGTGCCTTTAAGAAGCAGAGTGGAACGACCATAGATCTTGCAACTGGAATAAATCACTATTCCGTCGCCGGAAATCCTGTCTGTATCCACATCATTGCCAATCTCAACACTTTTGGGGTTGGGGATTTTGACCCCCTTTCCAAGTAGTGTTTGAATTTTTGAAACATTTTGATTTTTCATGTCGGACCTCAACTTTATCATGGTTATACAACAGCTTACGTTTAAATTGATTCTAGTGATGGTGTCAAGCTGTTTATCGCCAAAACCTAATTTCTCATACTACTTTTTCTTTGTGGAGAAAAAAACAGAAGCCGTTCCATGGAAACACCCATGAATACGGCTATTTCAAACCATTACATATCAAGAAAGTGATAAAGTAAAATCTTTTCACTATGTTACATAACGCGATTATGCCGTTATAAATTTAAATTCCTGCTATAAATTGAAGGA
The DNA here is from genome assembly GCA_030671225.1 of Desulfobacteraceae bacterium. Taxonomy (GTDB): domain Bacteria; phylum Desulfobacterota; class Desulfobacteria; order Desulfobacterales; family UBA11574; genus DAOVAE01. The sequence continues at coordinate 1,437 of DAOVAE010000087.1, read as the reverse complement.
GATTTGTAAACTGGTTGGCCCGAATATCTGTGTTAGGGTGTTTTAGTGGGGCATAACAATAAAGTAATGTCTTAATCGATACTGATATAATGCCGAATGGCATTAAAAGTTCCCCGGCCTATTCCGTCCACTTTTTCAATATCATTGATTGTCATATACAGATTGTGTCTATTTCTGTATTCAACGATCTTAACCGCCAACACCGGGCCGATTTGAGGTAGCATAACCAGTTCGGTGAGTGTTGCTTGGTTAATATTTACCGGGGACTTTAACCCGTTTGTCATAGCTTTTGTCATGAATCTATTATAGTGCTTCTCAAGATGTTTTTTGGAAACCATTTTATTCTAAAGTTAATAACCGGCCTTTTTTATCTAACGAATAAATTAGTCCGTGAATTATCCTTTTCCGCGGACAGTACATGACATGACATCCCCTTTGGCAAAGGGAAATTACCTTTTTTAGATATGTTTTGTGCGTAGTCAACCACACACACGTTTGGAATGGTTGACTACGCAGATTTCATACTATTATTCAACAACAATCAGGTCTTTGTTCGAATCAAAGATCTTAGGACCGATTCCCGGAACATTCATTATATCTTCCGCTTTTTTGAAAAGTCCGTTTTTCTCACGGAATTCAACGATCCTTTCCGCGTATTTTTGACCTATCCCTTTGAGTTGAATTAGTTCTTCTACTGTTGCTTTGTTCAAGTTGATCTTTCCAGCGTCCCCAGCCCATACCGGTCCGGAAAGAACCATAACGAGTGTAACCGCAATACACAAGAACAATAGCTTCTTCGTTTGTTGCATAATTTCCTCCTTTTTTTGATGAATAATTGTTGATCGGAACACTAAACGATTTATTGGGAATTCCCTATTAACAGGGAGTTGTATCAAGAAACGTGCCAAGAACTAATTTTTGGAATAAAACATAAGAAACAGTTATTGTTTGAGAAGGCTCTTTGTATCTCTATGTACCAGAGAAACCTTATTCCATGGGAGATTCGAAAACTTTTATCAAGCTTTAAATAAATCATTTATGAAGAAAATTGGGGACAGATAGTGCAGTAATGAGGGAACATAAAATCTTTGTTTTTCAAAAAATAAGCACAGCAATCTGTGCGTCAATGCACATTTTTATGTGCATCCTCTTTTTGGATATAGCAAAAGAAAAGTAATGTCACAGGGTCTAATCTTTGATAGTCTTTTTCAAATTCGGAAGGGTCTCTGGTTTATCGCGGAGTACAATACGGCTGTCACCATCACGAGCCGTTACATTTTCATAAACACCATTGTCTCTTTTTACCAGTTTGGTAAACCCGAGGTCGCGCAGTTCGCTGTTGGTTTTAGGAGTGCTGATATTGATTCGAGAAATGAGTTTGCGCACCGGTCCAGCGCAGTGGGGGCATTTGGTAAGAGATTTGTCGTTAATCGATTG
>DAOVAE010000070.1 GCA_030671225.1 Desulfobacteraceae bacterium | reverse complement strand
CACAAAAAAAGCGTGGTTATTTACAATAACCACGCCCAAATCCTTCTGCATTTTTAGCACGCAAACTTCATGAATATTACCGAAAGGTAAGCAAAAAATCATTTCATTCTATTAGAACCTATTTCAAAGCATCATCTAATGTCTCCCGCCGCTGGCGGGATTGCGATCCGGCTCAAAATGCTCACGGCTACCGTGTATGCTCCGCTTTCTCACCTCAATAAATATGGTGGGCCCACCTGGAATCGAACCAGGGACCGACCGGTTATGAGCCGGTGGCTCTGCCAACTGAGCTATGGGCCCTCAAAAGCAACATAGAAATAAACTGTCTAACTTTAGAAAAGCATTTTGTCAAGTTATGTTTGTTCAATAAAACTTTTCAGCTTACGGCTTCTGGTGGGATGTCTTAGTTTTCTCAGGGCCTTGGCTTCTATCTGTCTAATCCTTTCTCGTGTTACGGAAAAATCCTGTCCCACTTCCTCTAGAGTATGGTCAGCTTTTTCACCTATGCCGAACCGCATGCGTAGTACCTTTTCCTCTCGAGGGGTCAATGTTGCAAGGACTTTTCTCGTCTGTTCCGCAAGGTTCAGACTTACAGCTGCATCCGAAGGGAGCATGAACTTTTTATCTTCTATGAAATCACCGAGATGACTATCCTCTTCTTCACCGATAGGTGTCTCGAGCGAAATAGGTTCTCTTGCGATCTTTAAAACTTTACGCACCTTGAACAAAGGGATTTCCATTTTTTCAGCTATCTCTTCAGGAGTGGGCTCTCGCCCAAGCTCCTGCACAAGGTATCTGGATGTGCGGATAAGCTTGTTTATTGTTTCAATCATATGGACCGGAATCCGGATTGTCCTTGCCTGATCAGCGATTGCCCTGGTTATGGCCTGCCTTATCCACCATGTGGCATATGTGCTGAATTTGTAACCGCGTCGATATTCGAATTTGTCGACAGCCTTCATAAGACCGATATTTCCTTCCTGGATCAAATCCAAAAACTGCAGGCCTCTGTTAGTATATTTTTTGGCAATACTGACCACCAGACGTAAATTGGCCTTGGTCAGTTCACTTTTAGCAAGTTTGGCTCTCAGGTGCCCGTCGTCAACATGAGATATAATTCTTTTTAAGGACCTGTTTTTGGCCTTGATGGCATATTCCCTTTCGGCAATCTGATCCTGGATCTTTTTAAGTTCTGTAAAGAGTAAAGCTATAGCCTCTTTCGACAGATCACAACGGGAATGGGCCCATTTTACAAACTTGCTCTTTGTTTTAAGGTTGGAGCGGAGTTCTGTGACTGATGCATCAAGTGTATCGGCGCTCATAAAAATCATTTTGTTCATGGAATCTAACCATGTTATCTGCTCCCTAATAAGTTTTTCAATTTTATCTATAACACCAATTTCAAATCGCCAATCTTTAAGCAGATGGAAAATCTTTTTATTCCTACGAGAGATACACCTTCTGATACGACGCTGTTCATCTGGATACAGGTCAGATAAGAAAAGTTTTTCCCTGTATGCTTTGTTTTCGTCATCAATAGCCATAATAAAATGTACTGTATTCAAATATTTTTTAATCTGAAGCGATTCATCCACATATGCATTATCCCCTTCCTCAATATCCCTTACATCCCTTAATACTTGCTTTGGGCGTAAATCGCCGTTTTCTATCTTTCGCCCAAGCTTTACAATGCATTCAACTCCTATGGTAGTATCTATCAGTGCTTTTAAAATTTCTTGTTCTCCGGCTTCTATCTCCTTTGCGATAACAACCTCTCCTTCCCGACTTAAAAGAGTCACCAGTCCCATTTCTCGTAAATACATTTTCACAGGGTCGGTTACGGTGCCATAATCAGAAAGAGATGTATCAACAATTTTGTCCTTTTTTACTATAGTTGCCAACTTGTTCTTTTTTTCGTCGATGATATTAATATTGTGATCATCAAACATTATGAGGGTTTCATCTATCTGTTCCAAAGAAAGCATATCTTCCGGAAGCGCCTTATTGATATCATCATAAGTTAAAAATCCCTGCTTTTTTCCCTTTAAGATGAGTTTATCCAGGGTCTTTTTGGGAATATATTTTGCTTTGTTCTGTTTTTTAGCAGATTTTTTTGCCATATAGTTTAGCCTCTTGCTAATGCCAGTCGGTTGTTTTTTATTATCTCAGCAGTGCCGTTTTATTTTTTTCAGTTAGTATCGCCAGTTTTTGTTTTTGATTCAATAATTTGTCAACCAATTCAACGTCATTGTTCTTTTCAGCCGCCTTTATTTTATCTATCAACGTATTTTTATTTCTCTTTCGGATCGATTGAAATCGGTTTATAATTCCAAGGCATGCTTCATGATTCCAGATGTCTTCTCTAATTGCCAGAGATGCTACCATATCCCTTTGCTCTTTATCTTCAATTAAATTCATAATATCGGACACTCGTATTTCAGATCGTTCTTTATACTTCAGAAGCAATTGCCCAATTGATTTTAAATCAGTATCCTCAAAAAGATTGATTATATCACGTTCACTAATTTTAGATAAAATTTGCGGAAATTGAAGCATCATTGTGATAATCTGGCGCTCAAGCCTGTCCCACTTCCCTTTTAAAGCTTTTCCTTGAACATTATCAGAAGCACTAGTTTTATGCTGGCTGCGGGCAAGATCATTGTTTGACCAGGTTGACCTTTTGGATCTGTCCTTTTTGGGAACAGATATCTTTCTGATCTTTTCCCGAACAGTGGACTCATCGATGTTTATACTCTCAGCAAGTTCTTTGATGTATAAAGATCTTGCAACGTTATCACCAATAGATGCCAGAGGCTCATTAAGCTCTGAAATCACACGAATTTTTCCTTCAATAGAAAGTCCGTGCTTTTTCACGGCAGAATCAATTAAAAAAGACATGAGACTTTTAGCCTTGGAATCGATTTCCAAAAAGGATTCATACCCGAATTCGAAAATGTATGAATCAGGATCGTATCCTTGAGGCAGGACGATGATACTGGCATCAACTTCAGCTTTCATAAAGATTCCTATGCTTCTCATTACAGCCTTTATACCTGCATCGTCTGAATCAAAAACAAGTATTACTTTACCATTTTTTCCGATGAATCCTCTAAGAATCTTAACATGATCAGGTGTAAGGGATGTGCCTAAAGTTGCAACTGAATTCAAAAGACCATGTTGATGAAGTGCTAATAGATCAAAATATCCCTCAACTATGTAGACTTTTTCACTCTCCCTGCATTTTATTTTTGCCAAGTGCAGACCGTATAGAGAACGACTTTTGTTATATATCGGAGTTTCCGGAGAATTAAGATATTTTGGCATGGAATCATCCATTACACGTCCGCCAAAACCTATGACCTGCATGTTTAAATCAAAAATAGGGAATATTATTCGACCTCTGAAACGATCATAAAACCCGACTTTCTTTTCCCTTGAAACAATCAAGCCGGTATTTTCAACAATTGAAAGTGATATCTTCTTTTTTGAAAAAAAATTAACTATGTTGTCCCAACCTTCCGGTGTATAGCCAAGGTTAAAACTGGCGATGATCTCCTTGCTCATACCCCGTTTCTTAAGATATTCCATTGCCCCTTTTCCTGAAGTTTTTTCAAGCAGCTCCTGTCTAAAAAACTCCATGGCCTGCCTATTTACGTCAAGAAGACTTTCTCTTTGGCTCATCCGTCGTTTCTGCTGCTGAGATATCTTTCGTGTTGGAATATCGATTCCATATTGCCTGGCAAGTATTTTGGCTGCATCAGGGAAGGAAATACCATCGTGTTTCATCAGAAAACTAAAAACATTCCCTCCGACGGTACAGCCGAAGCAATAGAATATCTGTTTTTCCGGGCTTACAGTAAAAGAAGGGGTTTTTTCCGAATGGAACGGGCAAAGGCCAACATAGTTCTTACCCGTCTTTTTAAGAATCACAACTTCCGAAACGACATCAACGATATCGGCCGCATTCTTAATTTCTGAAACCTTTTCTTCAGGAATATAAATTGTCAAAAAGACCAACCTCCATCGCTATGAAACCGGAATGACTGAAAATAACGGAAGGATCGTAAATGGGATGAAGCTTTGCACATTCGCGTGTGTGCTTAATATGTGCTTAAGTTGATATAATCGAAGATCTGTATCTATTATATGGATAAGTTCCATCAAAAATCAAACTTTAATAATTATACTTTTTTAGGTTAAACGTATAATTTAATAATAAAAGTTGATTTTGTCAAGAAGAATTATTGATAATTCAATTTGTTGTTTTTTCAGTAAAAATATTATTAAACCTGAAGCGTTAATATTTTCAAAAAGCTAAAGTGTCACCTCTTTTGCAATTTCTATAGCCTCTTTAAGGTTCAGACTGCCGCTATATAAAGCTCTGCCGGTAATAATACCAACCACTCCTACTTCCTTTAACGGTAATAGATTTTTTATATCCTCTATTGTTGAAACACCTCCGGAAGCAACCACAGGTATGGAAACAGCCTCTGCCAGACGCCTGGTCTCATCAATGTTTGGACCTGTCTGCATACCATCCCTATGAATGTCGGTAAAATTAATTACTGCAACACCGCAGTCTTCAAACTGTTTTGCAAGATCTATCGCTTTTATTTTAGTCGTTTTTGTCCACCCCTCGATTGCAACGAACCCGTTACGTGCATCGACGCCGACAATAATCCGGCCGGGAAAAGCCTTGCAGGCATCTTTCACAAAATTTGGGTTTTTAATGGCTTCTGTACCAATAATGACCCTCTCAGCGCCAAGATCCAGTAACAGCCCGGCTGTTTTTTTATCCCTTATTCCACCTCCTACTTGGATATGAGCATTTACGCTGTCTATTATTTTACTGATGGAATTGAGGTTCTGCGGACTTTTTTTTATTGCACCGTCAAGATCAATCACATGAATAATTTCCGCGCCTTCATCCTCCCATCTCTTTGCCATAGCAGCAGGATCATTTGAAAAAACTGTTTCTTTATCCATACGACCCTGAAAAAGTCGTACGCATCTACCTTTTTTTAAATCAACTGCCGGAATGATAATCATATTGCTGGCTACTCGCTATATTCTTCTGGCTTAAACGATTTAAGTATGGTTTCCATACCTGACATCGCCATCTCCTGTGCTGTAATCCAGCGGCCCTTTCTTTTTAAAAATGTGCCAAGTTGAAAAAGGTTTTCAGATAACGACCGCTGAGTTTCATCAAAATGTCTGCTCCACAATAAACGACCATCTGCGATACGGATAAGATGAATATCAAATGCCACGGAGGCAGGCAGATCGACTGAATATTTAGTGCCGATACGTTCCCTGAAACGGTAAATATATCCTGCCATTATTGCATCTGCATCAAGAACACGTCCTGTTTCTATCAACAGGTTTCGTTCCGATAAACTATTTTTATTTCCTGACAACAGATCCGACAGGACTCCCTGAGCCTGGCTTGTGGGTATCAGCTTAATATCTTTTCGGTCTTTTAAAAACACAAACAACTGCTCCGTAAGCATTCTGTCTGCGCCTTCAGCCACTTTTCCGGTCATGAAAATATTTCCACAGAGCTGGCAGCGGGTATTTACATTTCCTCCATACACCGCGGACATATCTTTAAAGGGAAAAATCAGAATCTTTTTTATGCCAAACGGTGGTGGAATATTTTCCTTAACCACGATATTTGTTCCGCATCCTGAAAAAAACAGAATACACGTTAAAAGAAAAATATTAATCAACCCAATTTTATTTTCTTTAAATATGATCATGAACATTGCGACATGAAAAATGGAGTATCTTAATCACAAAACACCCTTTGAAGAACGAATATCCTTTATTCGTCCATCAAAGGAAGTGGCTTGATCCAGAGCCCTTGCAGCAGCTTTAAAGACGGATTCAATAATATGGTGCTCATTTTCACCGTAAAGTACATTAACATGTAGATTCATCCCGCCCCTGTTTGCAAATGCCCTTAGAAATTCCTTTGTAAGAGCTGTGAAAGCGTTCACACCGATATCCGTATTTGGGGGAATATTGTAAACCAAGAATGGACGTTTAGACAAATCAACCGTAACAGAAGCTAAGGCATCATCCATTGGCGTAACAGCATGACCGAATCGCTTTATACCCTTTCTATCACCAAGAGCCTTGTCGAAAGCATCACCTAACACAAGACCGACATCCTCTACTGTGTGATGGAAATCGACATCAATATCTCCCCTGGCATCAATGGAAAGGTCAAAAAAGCCGTGAACAGCAAAAAGTGTCAACATATGATCAAAAAAAGGGATTCCTGTGGATATCTCATATTTGCCACTACCGTGTAGATTGAGTTTGATACTAATTTTAGTTTCTTTTGTCTCGCGTTCAACTTCAGACGAATGTTCCATAATTTAATTTATCCTTGGTTGTGAGACCTTTGCAAAACGCCCCCTTTTGCCCAATTCCGGCGTCAGGCTCAAATTTTAATCCTCAAAATACTCAATGTATTCCTGTGGTTAAAATTATCGCCTTTCTTGGCCTTGAACAAAATTGAACGTTTTGCAAAGGTCT
>DAOVAE010000105.1 GCA_030671225.1 Desulfobacteraceae bacterium | reverse complement strand
CTGGATGCTATAGGATGGTATTGCGGTAATGTAATAAAGAAGACACATCCGGTTGCACAGAAGAATCCAAACGCTTGGGGACTGTATGACATGCACGGCAATGTATTTGAATGGTGCCAGGATTGGTACGGAGATTATCCTTCTGGTTCCGTAACCGATCCTACCGGGCCATTGAACGGCTCGTATAGGGTGTTTCGCGGCGGAGGCTTGAATTTTGGCGCAAGGCTTTGCCGGTCGGCAGATCGGCTCAGCTTCACGCCAGGCTATAGGCTCAACTATATAGGCTTCCGCATCCTGAGTGAGTCCTTACCGCATAAGGCTAGGTAAAAAGAGGGCAATCTGAGGGAATAAAAGAAGGATAAGATTGCAGAGAAGCAAGGCCGCAAGCATTGGGAAAACCCCTCTGAATATATCTTCCAGGGGAACATCTTTAGCCACTCCGTAGACCACATAAACGTTGACCCCAACAGGCGGTGTTATTACACCCATCTCGGTAATTAATACAATTACCACTCCAAACCAGATAGGATCGAACCCAAGGGCCTGAACCACCGGGAAAAAAATAGGAATGGTCAGCATGATCATGGCCAGAGCGTCCATGAAACAGCCGCCGAAAAGATAGACTAAAATAATAACCCCCATGACGGCAAATCGGGGGAGAGGGAGAGTGCTCACCCATTCGGCCAGTTCATAAGGAACCCTTGTAATGGCCATAAAATGGCCGAATATAACGGCACCGGTTACAATTACCATTATCATGCAACTTATTTTGGTGGTATCGGACAGGGATTGGGCAAAACCCTTCCAGGTAAGCTGTCCTCTGAAGATGGCAATGAGGAGGGTCATGAAAGCGCCTGTAGCTGCAGCTTCGGTGGGCGTGAAAATGCCGAAAAAAATTCCTCCCATGACCAGAGCAAACAGTATCAAAGTTTCCACCACTCCGACAAAAGATCCGAATTTTTCCCTGAAACTGGTCTTAGGGCCGGGAGGTGCAAGGGAAGGATTTCTCATGACCCTCAGGTGAATGGTCACCAAGAAAAGAAAACAGAGAAGGATCCCCGGAAAGATACCTGCCGCGAAAAGCTTGCCGATAGATTGTTCGGTCAGAATACCATATACGATGAAAATCACGCTGGGGGGTATGAGAATGCCGAGGCTTCCTGCTGCAGCAACGGTGCCTGTGGCCAAACTCATATCATATCCGTATCGTTTCATTTCCGGAAGAGTAACGGTGGCCATGGTTGCTGCTGTGGCGTTAGTAGAGCCGCATATGGCCGAGAACCCGGCACAGGCGCCTACCGTTGCCATGGCAAGGCCTCCCTTGTGGTGGCCTATCAATACATAGGCAGAATCATAGAGTCGGCGGCTTATACCGGCGTGAAAGGCAATCTGCCCCATAAATACAAAGAGGGGGATAACGGTCAAATTATAAGAGGAAAAAACATCCCAGACATCTCTGACCAAAAGATTCAAGCCGGCCTCAAAATTTACTACATAGCTGAACCCGATTAATCCCAAAAAACCCATGGCAAAGCCCACAGGCATTTTGGAATACAGTAAGATGACCAGAATGACAATCCCTATGATTCCAATGGTTGTCAGACTCATTTGGCAAACATTTTCATCAGATTCTTATACAGATCTGATAACAATATAAGACAAACTACGGCCGCCGAAAAACCGACCCCATAAACGAATGGATAAAAGGGGAGTTCCAAGGTTAAAGAAACCTCACCCGAGAGGTGAAGTTCATTGGCGTAAAGTACGGATTGCCATGCAATTAACGCAAAAAGAAATAATCCGAAACTGCTGGTAATACTGTCAATTAGGCCCTGAATTTTATGTGGAAAAAGGTCAACCACAAATCTCACCGATACATGACCTTTTTCAACAGACGTATAGGCCATGGCAAAGGCGACTGCCGCTGCTCCCAAAAAGCAGACAAGCTCATAGGTTCCGGGGATGGGCCTGCGAAAATAGCGCAAAACAACATCCGCACAGGTGAGGAGCATCATGGCGACAATAGCAGTGCCTGCAACCCAGTACAGTTTTTTAGCAAGATCATGGGAAATTTTTTCAAATGAATTCATTGCGCTCTAACCCATAAAAATCGGGGTTGCCCTGATACCTTCTGTTCGGTACAGGACAACCCCATCACATTGCATTAATACTCCAGCACTCCATTATGGAGGCAAATCAAAGCCATTTCCTCTGGGCGAGGATTCTTTATTTTTTCATCAGTTCTCTAATTTTATCAACATACATCTTGCCGTCAGGCGTATTGGCAATAAAATCGTTGATGGTCGGTTCAACAGCCTTACGCCATCGGGCACTCTCATCATCAGACAGCGATATAATCTTGTTGCCCAGGCTCTCTGTATATTTTCGGCCATCTTCATCAGTGCTGTCCCATACCTGTCCGTGAATATCTACATATTTTTCACTGACCTCATCAAAAACCTTCTTTACATCAGCCGGAAGAGCGTTCCACTTATCCAGATTCATGACAACAAAAAAAGTGGTGGTATAGCCAACGCTGTAACATTCTGTAGTATATTTGACGACTTCGGCCTGTTTCCAGCCCTTTAGAACCTCCATGGGGCTAAATGTTCCTTCCACAACCCCTTTTTGCAGCGCCTCGTAGGTGCCTCCCTGGGGCATGGCTACCGGAACTCCACCAAGGGCCTTAACCACTTTGGCGCTGAAGCCGGTGGCCCTGATTTTCATACCTTTGAGATCGTCTATTTTGTTAACCGGTTTTTTGGTGTGTAACAGCCCAGGGCCGTGGGCATGAATGTAAAGTACCTTAACGTCATGAAGCTCTTTTGGATTGAAGGTTTTGACAAACTCATGGGCCACACGACTGGCGGTCTTTCCATCAGGATATCCCATGGGCAAGTCAATAGCGGCCATAACTGGAAAGCGTCCGCGCGTGTATGCGAAAAGGCTAAACCCTATGTCGGAAATTCCCTTGACAACGCCGCTGTAGCATTGTTTGGCATTTGTTAGGGTTCCGCCCGGGAAAACGGTAATCTGCACCTTATTGCCAGTGCGCTTTTCAATTTCCTTGGCCCAGTCCATCGCAGCTTTTGTCTGTCCGTGAGTGGGAGGAAAGAAGATACTAAAAGTCAGTTTGGTTAGTGCGGTTTCTGCTCCGAATGCACTTGTTGATATTAAAGCTACGACCATGGTTACAACCAGGAAAAATAGAGATATTCTTTTCATAATTAAACTTTCTCCTTGTTAAATGTTGTAATGGAAAGAAAAGCAAAACTGGATGGTACTTGCGAAATTTGTGTAAGTTTCGATATAACAAAATTAAAATTAAGACAATAAAAATCTTAATTTCTTGATTACTCTGCTTTAACAGAGCGTTTTATTGTTTCATCCGGCAAATCAAATGACGAGTCTTCTTGACATTAAGATTTTATTAGACTAATAAAATTCTATTTTATTTTGCCTTCAAAAACCTGGTCCTTTTAGCCAGGATTCTTTACTAAATACTAGGTCAAAAATGGTGATTTATACCAAAATCTATAACTTTATGAAAGGAGATTGAAGATGTCTGCAAAAATCATTAAGGGAACTGAAATCAGGAATGTGATTCTCGAAGAGATTGAAGCCGAGGTTAATGAAATTAAAGAAAAACATGGTGTTTCTCCCGGCCTTGTAACCATTCTGGTAGGAGAAGATCCGGCTTCCATTTCCTATGTTACCGCGAAAATTAAAACAGCTCAAAAGCTCGGTTTCAAAGAGATTCAGGACACCCAGCCTGTAGATCTTTCCGAAGATGCTCTTCTGGAGCTTGTTGATAAATACAACAACGATGATTCCATTCACGGCATCCTTGTCCAGTTGCCACTTCCAAAGCATGTTGACGATAAAAAAGTACTGAATGCCATCGATCCTGACAAGGATGTGGATGGATTCCATCCCGTCAATGTGGGGCGACTGATGATCGGTGGCGATGAAGTCAAGTTTCCACCATGTACGCCTGCAGGTATTCAGGAAATGATAGTACGTTCCGGTGTTGAGACAAGCGGAGCGGAAGTAGTGGTTGTTGGCCGTTCTAACATCGTAGGAAAACCAATAGCCAATATGATGCTCCAGAAGGGTGAAGGAGCCAATTCAACAGTGACCATTGTTCATACACGTACAAAAGATCTGGCCGCCCATTGTAAGCGCGCGGACATTTTGATCGTTGCCGCCGGTGTTCCGGGACTGGTAAAACCCGAGTGGATAAAACCGGGTGCATGTGTTATTGACGTGGGTGTCAACAGGGTAGGAGAAAAGATCAGTGAAAAGACCGGCAAGAAGATTGCGATTTTGAGCGGAGATGTTGATTTTGATGCTGCCAAGGAGGTTGCAGGCTTCATTACTCCGGTACCGGGCGGTGTCGGTCCCATGACCATCACCATGCTTATGAAAAATACACTTAAGGCTCTTAAATTTAGTCTGGGAATTGCCTAACCATAAAACAATGTAGTAAGAAATAACTTTGTTATAGTCAGGTTATATGACGCTGAAAACCTTTTCATATAAGGTTTTCGGCGTCAATCCCATATGAAATATATTTGCCTTCCGGGATAAATACCTTCCAATTCAGCCGGGTTTCATTAAATATACACAAATGGTGATAACCGAAATTATTGACATCTCCATGCTATTTATGTTACGTCAAGGCAATTAAACGTTTCGGGATATTTATAACTTTGTGAAATAATAGAGCATATAGTGAAACCGAAATATTAAAAATGCTCATAGATCGAATAAAACACATTTTATTTAAGTTCAAAAAAGTTATTATGCACAGGAAAATCTCATTTTTTATTTTAAGTTATACCGGCTCTACAGTGAAGCAGTTAACTGTTTCCAGGCGCTTTTTATGCATTGTCAGCGCCTGTTTAACAGCTTTCCTACTATTGTCCACTTTTGTTGTTTACGATTATTATAATCTTAAGACAACATTCAACAAACAGGAACTTGAGAGCAAAATTGCCGGTCAATCTAATGAGATTGTCACACAGCGCCGGCAGATTCAAAAGTTTGCGGAGGAGATC
>DAOVAE010000091.1 GCA_030671225.1 Desulfobacteraceae bacterium | reverse complement strand
TGAATATTGCTTAGGGCGATTCGGGTTTCATCCCCGTATGAATTATGGGTAACGATCCGAAAAACATCGAAAGTCATTGCCGAAACGGATAAATATATAACGGATACATCGAATGTCTTTTCTTTGGGTAAAAGTTTCAGTACATGGTATCCGTAATCTGCCTTTTTTTCGAGAGTAATACTGAATTTTTGCCGTATCATCTTCATATCTGAAAGAAAGCAGGCTCCTTTGCCGTCTCCAAAAAAAGAGGGAGAGCTTCCGATCATGACCTGGTTGTCATCCGGGCGGTATATCCATAGGGTTTTACTGTCAGATATAATAATTTGCGGGTCAGGCATTTCATATTCCCATCTCATCCTGCCTGGTCGTTTAAAAAAGGCTTTTCCCGAGGCGGTATCTGTTATTTCCATGGCTTTTATTGTCGATACTTGGAAAAAGTCTGCTGCAAATCCTGAAACAGCGTACCGATTTTCAATTCTCTTTACGATATCATCCAGGGTCAGATTCATTCCCTCTGCAGCGGAATTTAATATTGGAGAAGAATTTTGGCATAGGACTGCCTGGGCATAAAAAAAGACAAGTGTAAAAAAAATTAAAGGTATTAATTTTGACTTCATCTGTCACTTTCCTCAAAGAATTTGAAGAAGCCCGTTAAGGCATAACTCCGTATTTTTTAAGCTTCTTATGCAGGGTTTTTCTGGTTATGCCAAGACGCCTCGCAGCCATGCTTTTGTTGCCGGATGTATTTTCCAGAGTAAGTAAAATGGTGTCCTTTTCAACCTGCTCAAGAGTCATATCGTTATCTTTGTCATCAATAACAGGCAAGATTTCAGTAGGCTGCTGCGACGGACTTTGTATTATCGTAAGGTCTTCATTGTCAAGGTATTCGGCGAGAGCAAGCACAACACCCCTTTCAACAGCATTCATCAGTTCGCGAACATTCCCGGGCCAATCATATCTTATAAGTTGATCCATTGCACGGGGTGTAAATCCCTTTATTTCTTTACGATTCTTTTCTGCAAACATTTCCAGAAAATGTTGTGCCAGCAGTGGAATATCGTCTCTTCTCTCCTTTAAGGAGGGAATTTCCAGGCTGACAACATTAAGTCGGTAGTAAAGATCTTCCCGGAACAGTCCCTTAGCTATCAGGTCTGCAAGATTTTTGTTGGTGGCCGCAATTACCCTCACATCAACATTGATCACCTTTTCTCCGCCCACACGAGTTAATTCTCTTTCCTGCAACACACGCAAGAGTTTTACCTGCATGGTCAGGGGCATTTCACTAACCTCGTCCAGAAATAGACTCCCTCCGTTTGCCTGATAGAAACGCCCTTCTTTTCTGCGGTCAGCACCTGTAAAGGACCCTTTTTCATGTCCGAAAAGCTCCGATTCGAGAAGTGTTTCCGTAATGGCAGCGCAATTGATCTTAACAAAAGGTCCGTCTTTTCTCGGGCTGTTAAAATGGATCGCCCCGGCAATCAATTCTTTGCCTGTACCGGATGCACCTGTAATCATGACGGTTGCTTCGGAAGGGGCCACATGGGCCACTGTTTCCAAAAGATTTGCCATGGCCGGGCTGCGACCAATGATATTCTGCATATCAAAATGTTTTTCAAGGTTTTCCTTCAGGAGACGGTTTTCCTCTTTTAGCCGGGTGTGTTCCATGGCCCTTTCCAGAGTGAGCCGCAGCTTGTCGAAATCAAGGGGTTTGGTAAGGTAATCGTAAGCTCCTTTTTTCAAAGCTTCAACAGCCGTATCAACAGATGAATAGGCGGTCATAATGGTTACCGGTATGGCAGGGTTAAAATCTTTTATGCTCTCCAGCGCCTCAAGACCGGAAACTTTAAGCATTCTGACATCCATTAAAACCATGTCAAAGGGTCGTTTTTCAACCTCTTTGATTGCGGTGGAACCGTCATCCGCCTCGGTAATATCATATCCCCACCCTCCAATGAGGGTTTGCAACATAGTTCGATGGACACTGTCGTCATCTACAATCAATACAGTCTTTTTTTCTTTCATTAGTCTTCTCTTGCTTCAACATGCAACTTCTCAATAAACGGAGGTAACAGGATCTGGATTCCCGTTCCCAGATCGGGTCGAGGACCTACTTTGTGGGAATGACAATTACTCTAATCATCTGAAATGCCCACGAAGTCAGCGATTATTAGATTTTGTCATTTTGCTTACGACGGGTCAACTATTATTTGAGACGGCAATCGAGCTTATAATTGAAAAGCCATGATATTCTTGGATTTCTATTTTAAACTGATTAAGTCTGCCACAATTAATTCTACTTTGTCAGAGTTGAAAAATTATGCAAATAGGAACGCCCGCCTCGATGATAATCAGACTCCGGTCGTGTCAAACTCGCGCATAAGTGTGCGTAATGAAAAAGCAGGCGCCAATCTTGTATAATCATGTTATTGGCAGGACCGGTTTCCATAGGCACAAACTCAAGGCTTTTTTTTTGCTGCTTTTTCACAACGCTCACTAATACACTCAAACAGTGACACTTCCTACGTCTGATCACCATCGAGGCTTAATGATGCTTTGCCTGGAATTTGAAGGACTCGGAGAGTTTTAACGAAAAGTTGTCTTCAATTAATCGTAATGGGTGATCATATGTGGAAGTTCTTTGGTATTGAAAAGAAAGGTATATTGTAAGCCAAATTTTGAAAAGAGAATAGGCTCAGCAAAATCGCTGCTTTTAGCGAGATTAGTGAGCCTTAAGAAAAAACAGCGGATATTTGCTATTATAACGCATATATCATATAGTTCGTATTTATCTTTACTCCAAGCATTATATTTTGGATAAATATGGATCCTGCAAGCCTGGATTTAATAAACGAGCTCATGTATATCTGTTAATTTTGTCATAAAAAACTCTATGATCGATCAGACAAAAACCATATTGAAATCCGTATTCGGCTATGATGAATTCAGGCCTCTTCAAGCTGAGATTATCGCGAGTGTTCTTTCAAAAGAAGACACCCTGGTAATCATGCCGACCGGTGGAGGAAAATCGCTCTGTTATCAGGTCCCTGCGCTAATATTTAAAGGGCTTACCATCGTGGTTTCCCCGCTGATCTCACTGATGAAGGACCAGATGGGGCAGTTAACGGAATTGGGTGTAGCTGCGGTTGTCTTGAACAGTTCATTGACGCCGGACGAATATCGCCGAAATATGAGTCGCATTAAGCAGGGCAAGGCTAAACTGCTTTACGTAGCCCCGGAAACACTGCTGAAACCAGGGATAATAGAGATGCTTTCATCCTCGGTTCGAGTTGATTGTATAACTATCGATGAGGCCCATTGCATATCCGAATGGGGACACGACTTTCGTCCTGAATACCGGCAATTAGTTGAGGTAAAGTCCCATTTTCCAGAAGCTGTATGCCTTGCGCTGACTGCCACAGCCACACCCAGGGTTCAGGGCGATATTAAAAACAACCTTACATTTGATGGATCCAATGAATTTATCGCAAGCTTTGACCGGGAAAACCTGTTCATTCAGGTTGTCTTGAAAGATAATCCCCTTGTACAGACCCTCGACTTTTTAGAAAAATTTCAGAGCCAATCCGGTATTATCTACTGTTTTTCCCGTAGACAGGTGGACGAGCTTTCCCAAGTGTTGAACAATAAGGGGTTTTCCGTCAGACCCTATCACGCGGGGTTAACCGAAATCCAGCGAAAACAGAACCAGGAGTTGTTCATCAATGACGATGTGCACATCATTGTGGCCACCATAGCTTTCGGGATGGGGATAAACAAGCCGAATGTCCGGTTCGTCATCCATTATGATATGCCAAAAAATATCGAAAGCTATTACCAAGAGATCGGCAGGGCCGGACGCGACGGGTTACGAGCCCATTGTCTCATGTTGTTTTCTTATGCGGATATCCGAAAAATCAAGTATTTTATAGATCAGAAATCCGACCATGAACAGCGGGTGGCCGGCATCCACCTTAATGCTTTTCTGCGGTTTATCGAGAGCGATGGTTGCCGCCGCATCCCCTTGCTGAATTATTTCGGGGAAGCGCATCAGACCGAAAAATGCGACATGTGCGACAATTGCCTGGCCGGTGAACAGGAGAAAGAGGATATCACCGTGGCGGCCCAGAAGTTTCTTTCTTGTGTCAGGCGAACAGGAGAGCGGTTTGGGGCCGGTCATATAATCGATGTGCTGCGCGGCTCCAAGGCAAAAAAAGTGTTAAGGTTCGGACATCAACGGTTATCCACATACGGCATCGGAAAAGAGTATTCGAAAAAACAATGGTTCCATCTGTCACGCCAGTTTATCCAGAAAGGGCTTATCATCCAGGACATGGAATACGGGGGGTTGGAAATTACTGCCAAATCCTGGGATGTATTCCAGGGAAAAGAGACTGTTTTCGGCAGGCTGGAAAAAGATCAGACGGATAAGATGACAGCAAAGAAAAAAGATGAAGAATTCGATTTGGACATTGACCGGGATCTTTTTGAAATCCTGCGAAAAGAGCGAAAAAGGTTGGCGGATGATTCTGATTTGCCACCCTATGTTATCTTCTCGGACAAATCGTTAATGCAAATGGCAGCCTACTTTCCACAATCTCGGGACAGTTTTCGCGAAATTTACGGAGTGGGAAATCATAAATTGGAAAAATACGGATCGATTTTCTTAGATCTTATTTGCAGATATTGCAAAACCCATGGGATTCAAGAAACTCCAAAAAAAGAACAAGCCACCGCAACCAAGCCGAAGCTTACCCGTAAGCCTAGATATATTGAAGTCGGAGAAGCTTACAACGCCGGGCAATCAGTTTCTGAGATCATGGCCGCTTACAGCATTAAACAAAACACGGTTTTAAATCATTTGTTCAAATACCTTCAGGATGGACACATACTCAGGTCCGAGGGACTACGGAACCTTTCGAACCTGACATCGGACCAGCAGAAGGTTGTCCTTCAAGCATTTGACCGTCTTGGCCCGGCATATTTGCGCCCCGTGGTCGATGCGTGTAAGGAAGAAATCGATTTTGATGAATTAAGGATCTTACAGGTGTATTATCTCAGCAAGCATGGCTTTTATAAGTAAACCTAAATCGCAAACTCCTCGAAACAGCTCGCTGTTACTGTGGGTTTGCTCAACCACGCCACCGGGTTGGCCAAATCTGACCCAAAGCTGAGCGCCAATTCCGCGAAGTTATTATTGAGAAAGCCCTTAACCATGGTTGTTTGATTTTGTTTCGTTTTTTAGAAACGGGAAATAATGGGCTTTATACTGGAGCTTGGAGCCGGATTTTCATTTATTGCCCGACAAAAAAGGATTGCCGACTATAAACGAAACATAGCAATTAAAATCGCAGATCCTTCCAATCAGCAAATACAGGATATTCTCTAGGAAACAAAGAGAGCCGATCACCTGGCTTAATTATTGAATTTTTGGGGACAGCTCTATAATTGACCATGGCCAAC
>DAOVAE010000128.1 GCA_030671225.1 Desulfobacteraceae bacterium | reverse complement strand
AATATTTACAATAATGGACAGAGATAGTCAATATTTGATACTGGAATCCAAAATCCGAAATCTAAAATCGAGTGATTATGACAAGATTACGCCTTAATAAAAAGAAGATCGCCATTTTACTCTTCCTTAGCTGTGGCGTCTTTTCCGGGATTTTGGCCGGTGCATTTATAGCCCTTACCCATGATCTTCCCCAGATCCTCAGTCTTGAAACGTTTATACCGTCTTCTGTTACACGTATTTACTCATCGGACAAAGTGCTCCTTGCAGAACTTTATTTAGAAAAAAGGGATCCTGTTCCACTCAAAGCCATACCCTTTTATCTTAAGAAAGCACTGATTGCCACTGAAGATAGAAAATTTTATCAACACAGTGGAGTCGACCTGAAAGGAGTCCTCAGGGCGATCATAAGTAATATCCGGGCCGGAGAATATGTTGAAGGGGCAAGTACCATCACTCAGCAGCTTGCCAAGACTCTCTTTCTAACGCCACGGAAAACTTTATTACGTAAGATCAAAGAGGCGTTCCTGGCCTTTCAACTTGAGCGACGTTACACAAAAGATGAAATTCTGGAGTTGTACCTTAACCAGGTATATTTCGGAAGCGGCGCCTATGGCGTAGAATCGGCCGCCGTAATATTTTTCGGTAAACGGGCAAAAGATCTGGAACTGGCCGAATGCGCCCTGATTGCAGCCCTTCCCAAGGCACCTTCACGATACTCCCCTCTGGTCGACAGCGACCTTGCAATAAAACGTAGAAATATTGTCTTAAAACAGATGAAAGATACGGGTATCATATCTGAAACAGCCTTTAATAAAGCAAAAAAAGAACAGCTTTATCTTGGGAAACAAAACAGCAATCCTGTTAAAGCACCATACTTTGTAGACTATGTCAAAAAAGTTCTTGAAGAGACTTTAGGTTCATTAAGACTCTATAAAGGAGGGCTGACCGTTTATACGACTCTCGATTTTAAGCTGCAAAAAGCTGCAGAACTTGCAGTGGCAAACGGGCTTTTGGCCCTTGAAAACAGGATGAAGCGGCAGAAAACAAAAGACCCGGCTCCTGAATGTGCCCTGGTCTCCGTGGATGTACAATCCGGTGGAATTCTTGCCATGATAGGCGGTAAGGATTTTTTCAAAACCCCTTTCAACAGGGCAACCAGCGCCAGAAGACAGCCCGGATCCGCATTTAAGCCGATCGTTTATGCCTACGCCATTGAACATGGTTTTCCCCAGAACAAAATTATTCTCGATGCACCGGTATCCTTCAAAGTTCCAAACCGGCAAAACGATTGGAGGCCAAAAAACTTTTCAGGGGATTACAAGGGTGAAATGACCATCAGAATGGCGTTAACACTTTCGGAAAACATACCTGCGGTCAGATTAATCGAGATGCTGGGGCCTTCTTCGGTGGCCAGGTTTGGGCACACTCTCGGCATTGAATCGACCCTCTTTCCGAATCTTTCCCTTGCCCTCGGCACATCAGAGGTAAAGCTTATAAATTTAACGGCCGCCTATGCGGTTTTCCCCAACAAAGGAGAACTGATCAAACCTTACGGCGTTATGGAAGTTGTTGATCAAAGCGGGAGGCTTGTATGGCGTGTAAAACCCCAAAAAAAAGTGGTCATGTCACGGGCAGGCGCAGCCATTATGACAGATATGCTAAAAGGTGTAATCCAGGAAGGCACGGGGAGAAAAGCACGTATAATTAACCGCCCAATTGCAGGGAAAACAGGTACCACCAACGAATTTAAAGACGCTCTTTTTGTTGGTTTTTCACCATCAATTGCAACCGGGGTATGGGTAGGAAAAGATGTATTTATCACAATCGGTAAACGGGAAACCGGGGCCAGAGCAGCGCTCCCCATATGGATCGAATTCATGACCAAAGCACTTGATAGAAAGCCCTTTCAATACTTTGACGTTCCGGATGATCTGGTAAAAGTACGCATGGATCCTTTAACCGGCTTCTTTGCATCTGATGATTCACCACGGGCGGTATCAGCCCTTTTCAAAAAAGGAACAGAACCAAGACGATTTCGCTGAAATGTGATCCGGTTATTGACACCAAACACTTGATGAATTCTAGTTTTTACAAATTCATCAGTTATTGACTTTAGGTGAAGCATAAAATAAAAAGAATTTCATAAAAAGGACATCGGGAAAATAAGGACTATCATGATTCGAAAAGCCACGATCAAAGATGTAAAAGTTATTCACGAGCTTCTTCAAAAATACGGTCGCAAGGGAGAACTTCTTCCACGCCCTTTAAGTGTCTTATACGACCATGTGAGGGATTTCTTGGTTTATGTGGATCAAAGGGATGGCGGTGTTATCGGTTGTTGTGCATTACAGTTCTGCTGGGATGATCTTGCTGAAATACGATCTCTGGCTGTACATCCTGACCATTTGAGAAAAAAAATAGGGTCAAAGCTTGTAGAAGCAGTACTTTCCGAGGCAAAATCATTCAGGGTAAAAAAAGTATTTGCACTCACTTACCGCATAGAATTTTTTAAAAAATTCGGCTTCATGCAAATAGACAGGTCAGAGCTCCCCCTGAAGATCTGGTCCGACTGCATCATGTGTGTAAAATTTCCGGACTGCGACGAAACAGCAATGATGAAACAAATGGACTAGTCCGGGTTAGGTATAGATAAGATTTATTGAAAGCGGATGATACTTCCACACACCCGGTTTTGGAATAATATGTTGCCCGCCCACGCTTAGCCAGTTCAAATCCGGCTTGATTTCCCGCAGTTTGCCGTCATCGGGCATCCTGGCATGGTTTGTGTAGGAATAAGTTGCCTGGAAGATACAGATGCAGTCCTTTTTTTGGCGGGTCACCACATAATTTTTCTTGAACGTCCGGGGCGCAATATTATTTGCCTCTGCAATCTGGTCCATTTCACTGTTTTTAAACTTCATCAGAAGCAATTTTGAAACACCCCTTTCAGAAATCCGTATCAACGCCCTTGATTCGCTGCTTCCTGCATAAACCGTAGAAATACACGGGATCCTTTTTAAATACTGGGCCGCGACAATAGCAGCCGTCCTTCTGCCGCCAACATCATCAGGGAGACAATAATACTCGAAGAACTTTTTCTGGACATCTTCGGCGTATTTATCTCCTTTTTCATATAAATCCTTCGATATATAGCGAAGACTACGGGCCAGGTCTTCGGATGCATCTGCTATCGGCCAGTCGATACGTACATGAAAATGTGAAAGGCTGAATCTATCTCTGGCCATGCTGGCCGGATCCCTTTGAATAAGGAGTGCATAATCCACTGGAAGTAATGTCTTTAACAAATCATGGAAATGGGCCGACTCTAAATATTTCTGCTTGCTGTCAAATTTACTTGATAGCGGAAGGGTCTCATAACGGAGAAGATTAACTTTGGTAGTTTTGTTCCTTTCAAAGAATCGGATATGTTTTTTGTGAGCCGATGCAATCGTGTCTTCCATAAAAATCACTAAAAAAGAGTTCTGGCATTCATGTTCCACAGCCGGGATACGCGCACGGGGCTTCAACTCACGTTTTTCTACAAAAGGGTAATCGATTTTTTTACAATGAAAATTATTATATGAATCTATCAGCGCATGCTTAAGCATGTGTTGATCCAGCTCATCCCGTAAAAGCTCGTAATAAGAACGCCTTAATCTGTTTGCCTGGCTAAGCTCTTCCCTGACACACCAGAATGCCAATCCTGCCCCCTAACAGCCCGCCTCAGGCAAACTTCTTTGCCCTAATCGAGCCAAAACTTGATTAGGCTTTATCAGTTATTAGTTGTCAATTAACAGGCAACTCCCAATTGTGCACTATCGCTCAATTGGAGTGTTAGTATAAACTTCTTCTATTAATAGCACTATTTCAGGCTATCGTCAACGACAAACGAGCTTCATTTTCGGTTAAACTTCTCAAGCCATTGATATAAATCTTCCCGATACCTGTACGCAAAAAAGATGAGCACAAGGCATAAACCTAATATAACGGCAAACCCCCCGTATCTCTGTTCAAAAAGATACGATCCCTGAAGGCTCAGCATCAATGTCCCCGGCATTCGTCCTATGGCAACAAGTATAATGAAGATCTTTAAAGGTATGGCGCTTAATCCGAGAAGTAAACACAGATAGTCTTTAGGAAAGCCGGGGAAAACAAATAAAATAAACAGAACAATGACGCCCTGGCGTTTAACAA
>DAOVAE010000064.1 GCA_030671225.1 Desulfobacteraceae bacterium | reverse complement strand
AGATATTTTTTTCAATGCTTGTGTTGGTGTTTTTGAAACGGATCTAAGGCTGGATTTGATAACCGGGCCAGGCTGCGCCAGGCTTTCCGTGCTGTCCATGATCAAAAATATCCTTTCCGCCGATGCCATGGAATTTTGCAGAATATTGTATTTTTCAGCAATGTCCCTGATCGGCCTGAAAAACATCTTAATATATGAAAGAAAAGCAACAAGGGCACCCAAACTTATGCTTTCCGCCAGGACCTCGCCACCACCATAAAAGATCACAACCGCAATTGCAACCGCCCCCAGAATCTCTATAACAGGCATAAAAACCGCGAAAACATGAACCTGTCTCATGCCGGCCAGGTAGTGTTCATGATTCAGCCTTTTAAAGCCAAGATAATTTCTCTTCTCCTGTAAAAAGAGCTGAATCACCTTTATTCCGCCGATGGTTTCCGAAAACCGTGTATTTATCTCTGCAATCTTTAGCCGTAAGATCCTGAAAGCTTCCCGGGCCTGACCTGAAAAATGGATAGACGCATACAGAACAAAAGGGATTACCGTAAAAGAAACAAGCGCCAGGCGCCAGTTAAGACTAAGAAGAACAACTGCTATCCCTGTCAAGAGAAAAAGATCTTTGAAAACAAAAGCAACGACAGAAGTAAACAGCTCATGCATGTTCTGAATATCATTTGCGACCCGGGTAACAAGACGCCCTACGGGATTGCGTGTAAAAAATGCAACCGACAGGCCCTGGATATGTGTGAACAGCCCTACCCTCAAATCATGCATGATCATCTGACCGGTATATTCCATGATAATGACCTGCACAATATTGAGAACAAAGCCGGTGATTACGATGGCAAGAAAAATAGCCGTAATAAAAGTGACGCCCGTAAGATCATCTTTGCGCAATATTGCAAGATCTTTTTTTTCAAGCTGAGAAAGATCGTCAAAGGATATCAACGCCAAAGACTCATCTATCTTGAAACGGTCGGAATATTTATTGACAATTGCCTCGATTGCAGAGTCGGTTATATCAACCTTTAAATATCTGATTTTATTTTCAGCCGGATCAGGGCTTTTGTTCACGGCTGATTCCTTTTGAGGTACAATATAGCGGTCGATAGCAATCTTGGTAACATATGGAAGCGAAAGGTCCAGCAGGGTTATAAAAACAATTAAAATGATCGAGCAGAGCAATAACAGTTTGTAGGGCCAGGTATATGGATAAAGCCGCTTTAATAACTTCACGTCATAAGGCTTACCAAGCTCCTTTTCCTCAAAATAGCCAAAATCAGTGCGCATATTCCTCTTCTATCTCCTGGAGGCGGAATGTTCTTGCGTAATATTTATCATGCTCCATCAACTCCGCATGAGTACCGGATTCTACAATACGACCCTTTTCGAGGGCGATAATCTGATCGGCAAATCGAACTGCGGAAATTCGGTGCGAGACAATAATGATAGTCTTGTACTCGGCCATGGACCGGATGGTGTTTATGATGGCATCACCTGTTTCTACATCCACCTGGCTGATGGGATCATCCAGTATCATAATTGATGCATCCTGCAGCAGGGCGCGTGCAAGAGCGATACGCTGTTTCTGACCGCCGGAAAGGACAATCCCCTTTTCTCCCACCATGGTTTCAAAACCGTCCGGAAATGACTTTATGGTATCATAAATCCATGCCTTTTCAGCCGTCCTGATCAATTTCGGCTCTTTTATTTCTTTATCACCAAACGTTATGTTTTCCCGGATTGTACCGGCAAACAAAAAGGGTTCCTGGGGCATAAACGAAATCCGGGATCTAAGGTCACGAATCTGAATCTCGCGAAGATCTATCCCGTCTAACAAAATGCTCCCGTGTGATATGTCATAGACCCTTGGTATTAGGCTCAAAAGAGTTGACTTGCCACTCCCAGGCGGACCTACAATACCCAGAATCTTCCCCTGATCGAGCTTTATATCAATCCCATCGAGAGCCGGAAATCTGCCGGATTCATGAACATCAGGCGCATAGGAAAATGCAACATTGTTAAAAACAACAGATCCCCTGATTAATTTAATGTGGACTCCCCCTTGCCTATCATCAATCTCCGGTTTTGTTTGTATTATCTTATCGATCCTGTCTAACGATGCTTTGCCCCGCTGGATAAGGTTTGTTACCCACCCTATGGCCATCATCGGCCATGTTAGGAGCCCGAGATAACTTATAAAGGCTACAAAATCTCCAGGAGTAATTGTAAAAGTTATGGTTTGTCTACCCCCGAGAAAGAGCACGATTGCAAGGCTTAAGTTCGAAAAGATGACCATCATGGGAAAAAAAGAACCTGTAATCTTTGCCAGGCTTAAGTTTTTTCCGATATAATCCTTTGAAATCTCTTCAAGCCTGGATGCTGCTTCCTGTTCCCTGTTATATGCCTTGATTATACGAATACCTGCAAACCGTTCTCTCACTACTTCGGTTAAATCCGAAAACGCCCCTTGTACCTCTCCGTAAAGATGATGCATTTTTTTACTGAAAAAACGTGCCCCCAAAACAATCATCGGCATGGGAATGAGTACAAAAACTGTCAGTTTAACATTGATGTAGGCCATAAAACCTATTGCTGCAGTACCAAGGACAATTGCGTCGGTCAGCGCCACCATGCCCATGCCGGTTGCCATGCGTACATGTTGAATATCATTTGTAGCATGTGCCATAAGGTCGCCGGTCTTGACTTTATCGAAATATGAAGCGGAAAGGGTTTGAATATGGGCAAAAAGTTTGTTGCGCAGGCCTTCTTCAACCCGCCTTGATGTGCCGATGAGACAGCGTCTCCATAAGTAGCGAAAAATACCGATCAAAACGGCAATCCCTACGATATAAAGGGCGTAGATTAACAGGGTTATGGTATCGATCCGATAGGCAGTAAGATCGTCTACAGCCCATTTTATGATTCGGGGGATAAAAAGTTGCAAAAAATCCACGGTAATCAGACAGACAAGACCCAGAAAAATGATCAACCGCTTTTCTACAAGATACGGTTTTATTAAATATATCGATTGCATAAAACTAAGTTAGCGCTTTTTTTTTTACAAATTACATCGATTAATCAATGACGGCTTCGTAAAAAGTCCAACTTCTGCGTTGCGCTGCATCCCTCGTCATTGCAGCGTACTATAAGTACGCCTCATTCCTCAGGATTTGCGCGCCTTGAATTTGGAGCTTTTTTCTTTGCCGTCGAATTTCGACTTTTTACGAGATTGTCAATAAGCTTTACAACAGAATCGAACATTGGTCAAACAACAGACGATAAAGGACAGAGAAATAGTTCAGGCCCTTACGTTGACTTTCACAACAGTGATTGTTATGGTACTTTTGTTATGAAATCAGGAAATGTAGTTGAATATATCGACCGCCAGAAAATAATTTGTGCGGTTGTTCTGGAAGTCAAAAATCAAAAACTCAGGCTCTTAACCGAAACTAACCGGGAAGTCAAGCTCTCGGCAAGTCGTCTTTCACATAAATGTACAATGCGTCTTGATCCGTCCATGGGAAGAAGCAAGATGGTTGACACCTTAAAAGAGATAGCAAGCCGGCGTCAAGCATTGATCAAACTTATAGATATCAAGGGGTTGTGGGAAGTTCTAAACACAGAACAGGAATGGATAGATCTTGACACAATGACAGAGTTATGTTTTCCGGAGGGCTCGAATAGCGATCACGAGTCAGCTGTAGTCAGGACATTTTTTAAAAACAGGCTTTATTTTAAATTTAACCATAATCGCTTTTTCCCGTACACTAAAGAGCAGGTGGAACAAAAAATCGCCCAAGAAAGAGAAGCAGCCCGCAAAAATCACATCATCGAAGAAGGCGGAGACTGGCTCAAAAAAGTCTTGAGCGATAATCACCCTTCCCTGTCCAAAGACAAATTAGAAATTGTAAACATCTTAAAATCAATTTATCTTTTCGAAAAAGAAAGCGAACATTATGACATTGGCAAAGCAATGCTTATTAAAGCCGGTATCGATCCTGATGAAGAGATCTTTCATGTTTTGGTTAAGCTTGGTGTGTTTGATAAAAATGAAAACACGGATCTTTATCGATTTGACATATCAACTTCTCTCCCCGATGAAGTCTTGAAAAGAGCGACCGAATTGGCAGGTTCTTCGCAAGAGTTTTTAGGTAACAACGTGCGTAAAGACCTGACCATGCTTTCATTGATGACCATAGACGGTCAAGCAACTTTAGATTTTGATGATGCTATTAGTATAGAAGACCGTGGTGATCATTATTGTCTCGGCATTCATATTGTTGACGTGGGCCATTTTATCAAAAGAGGGGATATTATTGATCAGGAAGCTCTATCCCGAGGAAGCTCAATTTATATGCCTGACCAGAAAATACCGATGCTCCCTTCCTGTCTTGCCGAAGAACTTTGCAGCCTTAAAGCCGGACAATTGCGCCCTGCCATCAGCATTATGGCGAATTTAAGCAGATCTTGCGAAATTATCGATTATGAAATCATCCCCAGCCTGATAAGAGTAGAGCATCAGCTCACCTATTACGATGTTAATATAATTTCAAAAGACAGTAAAAAAATCATTATCCTCCGTGATATAGCAGAGAATTTCCGCCAGCACAGGATGTCTGCAGGAGCCATTCAGATAACTCTGCCCGATATAAATGTCTGGATCGATGAGAATTGCGAAGTCAACGTGAACAGAATAAACAGGGAAAGTCCCGGGAGGATGCTGGTTTCGGAAATAATGATCATGGCAAATTGGCTCATGGCCAAGTTCCTGGTAAAACATAACGCTCCAGCAATATTTAGATCCCAGAAAGCACCGCGGGAACGACTCTACAAGGGGAATGAAGGCTCTTTATTCCAGAACTGTATGCAGCGAAAGCGTCTAAACCGTTTTATTTTAAATACAGTACCTGAACATCATACAGGACTGGGTCTGAATGCCTATGTTACTGCAACTTCACCTATCAGGAAATACTATGATCTGGTCACCCAGCGGCAGATACGGGCGGTCCTCGGCTTGGAGGCACCTTCTACTCCGGAAGAAATCGACAATATAATCCAGTTACTTGAACAACCGATGAGTTATGTATCAAGGCTTCAACTCACCCGTCACAAATACTGGTTGTTAAAATATCTTGAAAAAAAAATCGGGCAAAAAGAAGATGCTGTTGTGCTTTACAAAAAGAGAAATAACTACCAGATACTCATAACCGAATACATGATAGAATGTGACCTGCCTTTATCCAGTGGTATAGATTTGAAACCCGAAGACCTGATTCAGATAACCATACAGCATGCCGATGCAAGAAGAAACGTGCTGTCTGTGTTTATGAGTTGACCATGAAGGGTTTAGCCCGCTGTCCCGTTAGTCCGTTGGCCAACTTAACCCGCTTCGGCGGGACTTAACCTTGTTTGGTTTCGGCCTATCCCGTTTACTTGGGTTGTCCGGGCTTAATATAAAGGGGTTAAAAAGTCGATGCGTGTATTATTCTGGTACTGTGATCGTTTTGATTGGACGCCTGCCATTAAAACGCTGGATGACGTTTCAAAAGCCGAACCGTCTGAAAATAAGAATACTGTTGTGGCGTTTGTCCATATAGAGCCCAGGGATGTTGATGCGGGAAGTTCGGCGGAGACAAAGCTCGTGAAAAACGCCAAGTGGCTGGCCCGAAAATGGGATGTTACAAAAGTAATCTTGCACTCTTTTACCCATTTAGGAGAAGAAAAAGCCGATCCTGATAAAGCGCAGGCCCTGTTAGACCGGGCTCAAAAGCGTCTGGAAAACGCAGACTACTCGGTTGTTCAGACTCCATACGGATATTTTTTAGATCTATCGATAGAAGCTCCGGGACATCCTCTGGCAAGGGTATACAAGGAATTTTAACCTGCATAATGGAAAATTGAAAAAATGCTTGATGATTTGATTAACGCGATGGAGAAAGCTCTCCAGGAATTGAAGCAAAGGACGGATAATACAATTCAATTATTTCACCACAATGACTCTGATGGACTCAGCTCGGGTGCGATTCTCTCCACAGCTTTTGAAAGACAGGGGTTTTCGGTCCGCCGCTTCTGCCTGGAGAAGCCTTATCCTGCCGTGTTGAAAAAAATTTACGAACAGGAAGGAAAAACCATTGTTTTTGCAGACTTTGCAGGGAGGATTGCACCGATGATTTCCGACTTGAACCAGGGTAGAAATTTAACGTTGATCCTGGATCACCATGTGGCAGAGCCGCCTTCAGATCCGAGTGTCCATAATCTTGATCCCGAACTTTACGGGCTGAAAGGCGACCGGGATATCACCGCCTCAACGACCTGTTATCTTTTTGCCCGGACAATGGATGCGGCCAATCAAGACTTGGCTCATATTGCTGTCATCGGTGCAGTAGGGGACGGATTTTTCGTGGACGGCCGGCTGGCAAGCCAGAACCGTGAAGTCACACTGGAGGCCGTCCGGCAGGAAAAAGTAGCAATAGAGGAAGTTAAAGGCAAAGAGCGCTATTTTTTGAAATCTTCCAAGGGCCGGATTCCGCTTGATGAATTTGGCGCCTATCTGGACACTTTAGGAGCAGCCGGTTATTATCAAAACGGTCCGGAAATGGGAATCAAAGTCTGTCTTGAAGGGATTTCCCAGGAATCAGACCATATGCTTGATGTATTAAGAGATGTACAAAATAGAGCGTTTAACCAAGAGATCGCAAGGATTCAGAGCGGCGCATTGAAAAAAACATCTCACATACAGTGGTTTCATGTGGAGAATCGATTTTCCCCCATGGGAGTGAAAATGATCGGTGCATTTTGTGACACTATTAAGGATACAAAGGATATCGATCCCAAACGATATATTGCCGGATTTCAG
>DAOVAE010000139.1 GCA_030671225.1 Desulfobacteraceae bacterium | reverse complement strand
AAAGTCCAACTTCTGCGTTGCGCTGCATCCTTCGTCATTGCAGCGTACTATAAGTACGCCTCATTCCTCAGGATTTGCGCGCCTTGAATTTGGAGCTTTTTACTTTGCCGTCGAATTTCGACTTTTTACGAGATTGTCAATTTTAAAAATTGTAAATAGTTAATATTCAATTAAAGCGAAAGATTATGCGTAAAGAAATTATTGGAATACTACTCTTTTTTCTCGTTATTTTAACCCTGATCAGCCTTTTGTCATACAGCCCGACAGACCCTTCAATTAACAACGCCACGTCCGCAGGTCATATTCACAACTTTTTCGGTTTGTTTGGAGCCCATATAGCGGGTATTCTTATTGGACTGTTCGGCCTTGGCGCATTCTGGATCCCGATTTTGCTGCTTCTTACCAGTATCCACTTTTTTGGAAACCACCCTTCAAGGGCAATTATTTTGACCATCGCCGGCGGAATTATTCTTGTTATTGTCACAGGAAGTCTGCTCTCGATTAAGCATAACCACATTATTATTTTTGGAAATAAATTTTCTTCAGGCGGCATGATTGGAATCCCGTTAAAATCATTTCTCATAAAATATTCCAATGTTACGGGAGGCACAATCATACTGGTCCTTTTGTGGATCATCGGTTTGATTCTATCCACCGGTTTTTCCTTGGTAAGGTTTCTAAAACGCTTTTGGAAAGGAGTTGTTTTTTCCGCTGATCGAATTCATACATTATTTACCAAATGGAAAGAACAAAGAAAAAAATCAAAAAAAAGTGTGAAAATAAAAAAAGATCGGGTCGTCAGGCAGGAAGGGAAAATAAAAATCAAAGCTCCCCGGCCCAAGCAAATCAAGGAAGTTCCTGTCCCACGACAGGAAGTATTTGATTTCATGCGTTCTGATACAGGATTTAAGCTCCCTTCTATAAATCTTTTGGACGATTCCAAGGAGAAACTTTCTTCTGCTGATGATGAAAATTTGCGAATGCAGTCAAAACTCCTTGAAAAAAAACTTGACGATTTTAGTGTCAAAGGGAAGGTGGTTGCCATATCGCCCGGTCCTGTCATTACAACCTTTGAATATGAGCCTGCGCCGGGCATAAAAATTAATAAAATAGTTAGCCTTACAGACGACCTTGCCTTGGCACTCCGTGCTATAAGTATTAGGATCGTAGCACCGATTCCTGGAAAAGCTGTGATCGGAATTGAACTCCCGAATGTCTCCAGAGAACTTGTAAGATTCAAAGGGATTGTTGCCTCCAGTGTTTTTGAAAAATCGAAGTCTAAGCTTACCATAAGTCTCGGCAAAGATATCGTAGGGAATCCTGTGGTGACAGAACTCGACAAGATGCCTCATCTATTAATTGCCGGCGCAACCGGAACCGGCAAGAGCGTAGCCTTAAATTCCATGATTTGCAGCCTATTATATAAATCGACGCCCGATGAAGTAAATCTCATTATGATCGATCCCAAAAGAATCGAACTTTCAAATTATGACGGAATTCCACACCTTATAACCCCTGTTGTAACAAATGTTAATAAAGCGACTAATGCTCTTTTTTGGACTGTACGCGAAATGGAGAGAAGATATGAATTGCTGTCGGAAAAGCAAGCCAGACACATAAGGCAGTATAACCAGAAGATAGACAAGGAAAATAAAGCCAAGGAAGGAAAGGATTCGGAGAAACTGCCTTATATTGTTGTCGTAATTGATGAACTGGCTGATCTTATGTTGGTGGCATCACGGGACGTGGAAGTTGCCTTGACAAGGCTCGCCCAGATGGCCAGGGCTGCCGGTATACATTTGATACTTGCCACCCAGAGACCTTCTGTGGATGTGTTGACCGGAATCATCAAGGCTAATTTCCCTACCCGTCTTACTTTCCAGGTCTCTTCCAAGACAGATTCCAGGACCATAATAGATACCAATGGCGCTGAGAACCTTCTGGGGAACGGGGATATGCTTTTTCTGCCTCCCGGCACAGCCAAGCTCCAACGGATTCATGGGGCTTTCATTTCAGAAGCAGAGCTTGCGAGAATCATTGAATTTCTAAGAGACCAAAAGGCTCCGGAATACGATAAAACCATAGTTCATGCACCGCCAAAGGAAGAAGATGCATCTGACATCGGAGAATATGATGAAAGATATGACGATGCCTTAGCACTCATTACAAAAACCAGGCAAGCCTCAATATCGATGATTCAGCGCCATTTGCGCGTAGGTTACAACAGGGCCGCCCGTATTATCGAAATGATGGAAAAAGAAGGGATTGTAGGCCCTTCAGACGGCGCCAAACCAAGAGAGGTTCTTGTTAAAGGGTATGATGAGATTCCTTAGGGCTCACGAAGAAAAACTGCTAAATGACGTAAAAGGTTTTCTGGATGTTCGGGAGGGAAAGACCCTTTATGAAATTGCTCTGGAAGCCAGCAAGCGAGGTCCCTGCCTGGAGATAGGGAGTTACTGCGGTAAATCTACAATCTATATCGGTACAGCCTGTAGGGAAAACAACGGCATCCTCTTTTCAATCGATCATCACAGGGGCTCCGAGGAACAGCAACCCGGGGAAGAATATTTTGACCCTGAACTTTTTGACAATGAAGCCTGCCGTGCAGACACATTCAAAGAATTTAGAAACACGGTTGAAATGGCCGAACTCGAGGATACGGTTGTTCCCATGGTATGCAGGTCCGAGGTCGCTGCTCGTTTATGGACCACACCTCTTAGCCTGGTTTTTATTGACGGCGGTCATTCTTATGAGGCGGCATACACAGATTACAATTCCTGGGCCGGGCACATCATACCGCACGGGTATCTTTTGATCCACGATATTTTTAAAGACCCTGAAAAAGGGGGGCAGGCACCGTATCATATTTACAAAATGGCTATTGCATCCGGCCTTTTCAGAGAACTTCCCATGATACAAACCTTGGGTGTGCTCAGACGGTATGCCTGCGGAAATATCCCGTATAACCTTTCAAAACAGTAACCATCTCCCATTAGAGAAGAGAGCATTTTCTCATAATCATAAAAAAACGAACAAGCTTCAGGTATGATTAAATTTTACAAAACTATTTCTCTTTCCTCAAATAAATTACAATGCTTTTCCCAAGAACAGGATTAAGCAAGTTTTCCAGAAAGCGTGTAATCCAGGGTTTTTTCATCATGTCCAAAACCAGAAGGTCGTGATACAGATTCACAAGCCGGCAATCTTCACGTGCCGGGCCCACAATACATTTCAGCCACCAGTAAGGTGTGTGGAGGCTGTGGGCAAAATGGACTCCCCATCTTTTTAAACCTCCCTTTTCCAGAAGATCGACAAGCTCTTTCTTTTTATATATTCGTATGTGTCCGTTGGCGACATTGTGGTAATTTTCGGAAAGCGTCCAGCAGATACGTTCCGGCAGGTATCTTGGGACACTGACAACAAGGTCCTTACCCGGTTTTAAGACCCTGACGGTTTCAGAAACAGCGGCCTTGTGGTCATGGATATGCTCCAGGACTTCCGAACAGATTACAAGATCAAAAAAATTGTCTTTGAAAGGAAGATAAAGCATATCAGCAACAAAGAGCCCCAACACCCCTCCGCCATTTTCTCCGAGGTTTTTTTGAAATATCAGCCTGTTTTTTGCCTCAAGAACATCTTCAAATTTAATATCTATTCCAATAGCGACAACTTTGCTGAAACGAAAAGCGGCACAGGTGTGGCGCCCTGTTCCGCATCCAATATCGAGGACCCGGTAGCTTGCTAAACGGTTCGAATCAGACGAGCAAAGCCTGTTAAAGTCGACGGTAATCACTAATAGTCTCCCTGTATGCATC
>DAOVAE010000011.1 GCA_030671225.1 Desulfobacteraceae bacterium | reverse complement strand
ACTCGATTTAAGAAATCTGTGTTTTATCTGTTTGCACAGCGTCACAATTGCTTCAACATCATCCATGGTTTCTGTGGGCAGCCCGATCATAAAATAGAGCTTTAAGTTAGGTATGCCTTCTGCCACAAGATTTTCAGCAGCGTGGAGGATATCTTCTTCAGTGATACCTTTGTTAATGACTTTGCGCATACGTTCGGACCCGGCATCCGGTGCAATAGCAGCGGTTTTGACTTTGCTTTTTTTAAGCACGGACAAGAGTTCAGGCGAAATGGCGTCAGCTCTAAGGGAACTGAAAGATATTCTGACATCATTTTCAAACCTCTGATCGCAAAGCTTATTGATGTCTGGAAGATCCGAGACTGCAGCGCCGACAAGACCGATCTTATCTGTCGTTGAAGCGCCCTGTTTTAAACATTTTTCGACAAGTGAAAAGGGCCTGAATCTCGGTGGTCTATAAACAAACCCTGTGCTGCAAAATCTGCACCCGTGGGGACAGCCCCTGCCGACCTCGATCAGGAATGTGCTGTCGAAAGTCGTATCCTTGGTTAATATTGCGCTGCAAGTTGAAACTTGGGCAAGATCTTTCAAATACATTCGCTCAATTTTAACCGGTACGTCTGCTGTCGGTTCAAACGCACGAAGCGTTCCATCAGAATTGTAAGTCACATTGTAAAATGCCGGGACATAAGTGCCGGGAACGTTGCGAGCAAGGGTTTTTAAACACGATATTTTGTCTTGATTCAGCAAATCAGGTAAAGCGGCATCAAAAAACCGGGGAATGATAGCTTCGGCTTCCCCGATCAGAAAACAATCGATAAACGGTGCCACAGGTTCCGGATTTGAAAAAAAAGCGACTCCCCCTGCGATAACAAGAGGGTGGGGGTTGTCTCTACTACCGGATCGCAGAGGGAGTCCTGCTTTTTCGATAATGGCCAGAAGGTTGGGGAAGTCATTTTCAAATGAGACGGAAAAAGCAATGATATCAAAAGCTGCAACAGGGCTTCCGGATTCTATAGTGATTGTACGATTTGCTCCAGGCCTGCTATCCTCTGGAAGGAAAGCCCTTTCGCATACCACATGCTCAATTTTGTTGAGTAAATAATATACAGTCTGAAAACCGAGATTCGACATTCCAACATGGTATGTGTTGGGGTAGACCAGTGCAACCTTTATCCGTCCTTTCCATTGTTTGCGAATTGTTCCGATCTCTGATTCGCCAGATCTTTTCTGGAATTTGTCGGTTTTCCATGCCATTGATAATTAAACGTGAATACCTAACCCTGATAAACCGGCCTCCGACTCGTAGATCCTACGGCTCGGAGAGAAATAACAAATCACAAGCATCAAATCTCAAAAAAATTCCAAACTACAAGCTCCAAATTCCAAAGAAATAACAAAGCCCAAATAAGATCCAAAGCCAATTTTTTGTCATTTGATTTTTTGACATAAAAACACAAAAAAGCAAAGTTTAGGTACTAATCCGCCTTTCTTCTTAAAAATGTAGGCACATCCAGGTCATTGTTGTCAATTACAATACCTTTGTATCCTCTGTAGGTCGCGCCGCTCGATTCGCCCACAGCTTCTTTCCGGCGGACAAATGTGGGCTCGTCATAATCGACAGCATCATTAAAATCGTCTATTGTGACATCCCTGATTTTGCCTCTGAGCTGATTTTCTTTTGCAGATTCGAGACCGGAATCGATCCCGGTTGCAATAACGGTTACACGCATCTCATCGCCCAGGTTGTCATCTACCACGGTTCCCCAGATAATATCGGCGTCCTCTCCGACTTCATTATATATCCGCTCTGAAGCTTCAGTCATCTCTTCCATTGTCAAATCGCTGCTACTGGTTATGTTCATCAAAACTCCCTTGGCACCGGAAATGGAAATATCTTCCAGCAAAGGATGAGATATGGCACGTTCTGCAGCTTCTAAAGCACGGTTATCACCGTTGGATATACCTATACCCATAATGGCCATACCGGCTTTAGACATGGTTGTTCTTACATCGGCAAAGTCGAGATTGATCAGCCCGGACATCATAATAAGATCAGTAATCCCCTTGACCGAATGGAGCAGAATTTCATCGGCTTTCTTGAACATTTCGACCATTCTGGCATTTTTAGACGCAAGGCCCCTCAGCCTGTCATTGGGTATGGTGATGACAGTATCGGCGACTTTCTTGAGAGCATAAATTCCTTCTTCAGCTTGTTGGGCCCTTTTTTGGCCTTCAAACGAAAAAGGCTTTGTCACAACTGCAACTGTCAGAGCATCAATTTCTTTGCAGAGTTCAGCTATAACCGGTGCCGCTCCGGTACCTGTTCCGCCGCCGAATCCTGCGGTGATGAACACCATATGGCTCCCATCAAGTGTATTTTTGATGGCCGCGGCATTTTCGAGCGCCGCTTCCCTCCCGATTTGAGGATCGGAGCCGGCACCAAGCCCTTGTGTTAGTTCTTCTCCTATCTGCAGCCTCACGGATGCCTTGGAGATTTCAAGTGCCTGTGCATCTGTGTTGGCTGCAATAAATTTTACACCCTGAAGCTTGGAGTCGATCATGTTGTTGATCGCATTGCCGCCTGCTCCTCCAACACCAATAACCATGATTTTTGCAGGACTTTCATTTTCTATTAAGGTAAACGTCATTTCCCCCACCTCCTGAAAAAAATTTGATTAAAAGCCGATAGTCCGGTCCCCAAATCCGCTTGCGCGAAGATTCCCTAACCTTAATTTGCCTCATTTTACATTACATCTTTAAACCACGTTTTCATCCGGGTCATGATCCGGTTAAAAATGTTTGTGTCACGAATCCTGAATTTCTTTTCAGGCTGAATTCTTGCCCCGTATAAAACGAGTCCGACAGCGGTGGCATACATGGGATTGTTGACCACATCGATAAGGCCGCTGATTCCCCTGGGTGTACCCAGTCGGCTTGGAACATCGAAAACCGATTCGGCAATATCAGTTGCACCGTGCAACAGGGATGATCCACCGGTTAGAACCATGCCGGATGTAATGACGTTATCCATTCCGGCACGGAAGATTTCCCTTTTTATCAAGGTGAAGATCTCTTCCATACGAGGTTCTAATATTTCTCCCAGTATCTGCCTCTGAAGTTTCCTGGGTTTGCGGCCACCCATGCCGGGGACTTCAATAGTCTCTTCACTGCTGATATCGTGGGCAACACAGGTGCCGTATTTTATTTTGATCTTTTCAGCTTCGGCCAGCGATGCGCGCAAACCGATGCTGATATCATTAGTTAGGTTGTTGCCGCCAAGCGACAGAACAAAAGTGTGTTTGATGTTTTTCCCTGAGAAAATCGCAAGATCGCTCGTTCCGCCGCCAAGATCCAGAAGTGCCGTGCCCACATCTTTTTCCTCATCGGTAAGCACGGCTTCACCTGAAGCAAGTGGTTCCAAGACAATATCGCAGACATCGAGACCTGACCGGTTGGCGCATTTTACAATGTTATGAGCAGATGTCACTGCACCGGTCACAATATGAATCTTAGCTTCTAGTCTTATACCGGACATGCCCACAGGGTTCTGAATTCCGCCCTGATCATCGATGATAAATTCTTGGGGAATCACGTGGATGACTTCACGGTCCATGGGAATTGCCACGGCGCGTGCAGCATCAATGACTCGTTCCACATCATTCTTTGTTACTTCAGGCCCCTTTATCGCAACAATCCCACGACTATTGAAACCGGTTATGTGACCGCCGGCGATTCCGGCATATACGGATGAAATTTCACAGCCGGCCATAAGCTCCGCTTCTTCAATAGCCTTTTGAATCGATTCTACAGTCGATTCAATATTTACTACTACACCTTTTCGAAGCCCAATTGATGGGTGGGTCCCGATACCGATAATATTTATTTTATTCCCTTCCGCTTCACCAACCACGGCGCAGATTTTAGTCGTTCCCACATCAAGGCCGACAATAATATTATCCTGTTTTTGCATCTTAAATCTCCTTATGATTCCCGGCTGGTGATTCTCTTTTCATCGGATTTACAACGATGCGGTTTAAGTTATTGAGATCGATTGATTCGATATGTGAAAAACCGCGTCTTTTTTTCAGGTACAATAGAATATTTTTAAGTTTGGCATATTTGTCCGGGTAATTATTGTATCCGATTTTTATGGCTTTGATGCGGTCAAAGGCATAAATTGTAAGGCCCATTTCCCGATCCACCTGAATCAATTTTAATTGCTTGTAAGGAAGAACGCTTTCGGATTTCTGTCCAAGTTCCATAACATTCATAACAGCCTTAAAAGGGATGCTGAGGGGTTTGCCGCGCACATTGATGTCTGAAAATTGAAGTCCGCTGATAATCGGCAGGTGGTCAGGGTCCGATGCAGCCATTTCTTTGAATATTTCTCCGGAAGTATTGATTATGAATTTGCGGCCAAGGTCGAGAATGGCAAGGGGTTTGTGCTCTTGTATTCTGATATTTATTCCAGACGGAAGCTCTCTGCTGACTTCAGCCTCAACGATCCATGCATGTGTCAGCAGTCGCTTTCTGGCCTTTGAAAGATTTAAGGAAAAAATATTTATCCCCTTTTTTATCTGTGCCTGCTGCAAAACCTGTTTTTCAGAAAGTCTGTTCTCACCGGTAACCACCAGCCTATCGGCACTGAAATAGTCGCATTGTGTTATAAAGTCGTAGCTAAAAATAAAAAGAAAGCTAACGACCAACAAAGCTGTGACCACAGCCGTTGTTTTGATACAGAAAATAAGACGCTGTATAATTTTATTGCGTCTTTTGGCAGCGCTGTTCTTGTAATAGTTTCTTCGTATGCGCTTACGACCCAACAACCTTAACCTCTCTTTTAAGATCGATGTCGAACATTTTTAATACGGCATCTTCAACAAGTTCCATCAATGCCAGAAAGTCAGCGGCGGATGCTTTATGGCGGTTTATGAGAAAGTTTGCGTGCTTTGATGAAATTTCCGCTCCGCCGATCGATTTTCCTTTGAGTCCAGCCAGTTCAATAAGCTCGCCGGCTGTCTTTTCTGATACGGGATTTTTAAAAAAACATCCTGCACTGGGAAGACCTATCGGCTGTCTTTGCCGTCGTGTCTTTAAGATTTTTCGGGCCTCTTTTTTTAGTTTCTCAGGATCAGAAGGGTGTAGACGAAAACAGCCGTCTAATATAACCGGTTGCCCGCCATGAACATAAGTTTGCTCCTTGTTTAATGAAAGTCTCCTGTAAGCAAAGTCGAGCTTTTCTTTTCTAATTCTACGAGTCTGCCCTGTGGGGAGCAGAATGTTTAATGATTCAAGGACACTTTCCACGGAACCATAGGATGTTCCGGCGTTCATCATAATTCCCCCGCCAACCGTACCAGGAATGCCGATGGCAAAATTCATTCCTTCTAGGCCATGCTTCAAGGCAAAAAAACAAAGGTTTAGCATGCCGGCACCTGCCATGGCGTTAACAATAACCCCATCTGTGTTAAAGTCTGTTTGGGCAATTGTTTTAAGACAATTTGTCAATACGATCACAATTCCATTTATACCGCCATCCCTGACCAGGAGATTGGTTCCGTCGCCGATAGTCAGGCAAGGGATTTTTTTTTGCCATGACCAGTTGACAAGATCCTTAAGGGCTTCAATGTTTTCGGGAATAACAAAAGCTTCGGCCCGCCCACCCACATGTAACGATGTATGTTTTGACATGGGCTCGTCAAATTTGACATTGTTGCCGAAACGGTTTTTAAGCCATTTTATTGAATCAGAATCGAGGGTCATTTTTCAATTTTAGATTTCAGATTTTAGAATGCGGAATAAAAAAATCTCCCGCAACCAGTAACAAGCAACCTGGCTATAGCTTTTTAAGTATCATTTCTCCGACTTTCCAAACATCTCCTGCTCCCAGGGTTAGAAGAATATCATTCTGGGTTAGAACTTTTTTCAGATGCGAAACAGCTGTTTCGAAATCCTGCATATAGACGACTTCCCTGTGACCATGGCTCCGGATTCCTTCAAACAGGGTATGGCCTTCCACTCCCTTTATCTTTTTTTCTCCGGCTGCATAAATGGGAAGAACCACCAGCAGGTCCGACTGGTAGAATGCACGTGTGAAGTCATCAAAGAGCGCCTGAGTTCTGGTGTAGCGGTGTGGCTGAAACACCACGACAACACGCCTGTCGGGCCAGCTTTCCCTGACGGCTTGCAGCGTGATCTTGACTTCAGTGGGGTGATGACCATAGTCGTCTACAACCGTAACACCCTTGTTTTCTCCTTTAATTTCCAGTCTGCGCTGAACACCTTCGGCTGTTTGCAGGGCCGATTTTATAACACCAAAGGGAATATCGAGTTCAATTCCCACTACAATGGCTGCAAGGGCATTATAAACATTATGGATGCCCGGAAGATTTAAAACGATTTCTCCGAGCCTTACCCCAAGATGATGGACGTGGAACCTGCTCTTTAACCCTTCAAAAACCACGTCTTTGGCCTGGAAGTCGGCCTGAGTACTCATTCCGTAAGTGGTAAAACGTTTCTGAATGTTCGGGATAATATCCTGGATCGGCTCATCATCCAGGCAAAGGACCGCCAGGCCGTAAAAAGGTATTTTGTCGATAAAGCTCAAAAAAACTTCTTTAATGGCGTTCAAATCCTGATAAAAATCGAGATGCTCGCGATCTATGTTCGTTACCACTGCTATGGTCGGAGAGATTTTAAGAAAAGAGCCGTCACTTTCATCGGCCTCAGCCACTATATAATCTCCCTCTCCAAGGAGCGCATTGGAATCTATACTTTTGAGTTTGCCGCCTATAACAACCGTGGGATCAAGCCCGCCTTTACCCAGTACAGAAGCGACGATTGATGTGGTCGATGTTTTTCCGTGGGCACCTGCAATCGCCACACTGTACTTTAAACGCATAAGCTCGGCCAGCATCTCGGCCCTTGGTATTACAGGGATTGACCCTTGACCGGCGGCGGCAACTTCAGGGTTATCGGGACCGATTGCAGATGACGTTACAACAACATCCGCCCCGTGTATTTGTTCTGCGGAATGCCCTTGAAAAATAATACCTCCGAGGCTTTCCAATCGTCGTGTAATGTCTGAAGAACTGGTGTCAGATCCCGATACTTTGTAGCCTAGATTGAGCAGGAGTTCGGCAATTCCGCTCATCCCGATACCGCCGATTCCGACAAAATGGATATGATATTTTTTAAGAAACATTTTTCAAAGGTCTAGTTTTGTTGGTTAAACTAATTCGATTAATTTGTAGCAGTCGTCCAAAATCAGCCCTGCCGCATCAGGGCGTCCAAGGCCCCTTGCCCGGGATGCCATTTGACGGAGAGTATCCGGGCTTGAGGCGTAAAAAGTAATTCTCTCGGCAAGTGTTTTGCCGCTGAGATCTTTTTCAAGAATCATTTCGGCGGCCCCGGCTTTTTCCAGCGAACGTGCGTTTAAAACCTGATGATTATCAGCAGCAAAAGGGAACGGTATAAAAATAGCGCTTTTCCCGATTGCCTTGATTTCTGCCACTGTTGTTGCCCCTGCTCTGCATATTATAAGATCGGCTTTTTGATATTGCCGGGCCATATCATTGAAAAATGTCTGAACCTTGCAGGATATATCAAAGCGCGTGTAAGCATTTTTTGCTTGTGCTTCATCCTGAATCCCGGTCTGATGTATAAAGTAAAATTTGTCTTTATCTTTGATCTGTTCTATGGATTCTAAAAGGGCCATGTTTATGCTGTGAGCACCCTGACTTCCGCCTATTATCAGGATCGTAAAATGCCGCTTTTGCTTTGAGTTGACAATTTCGTCACTTTTTTGATTCCTAGCGCATTGCAAAATTTCTTTGCGCACCGGATTTCCGGTAAAAAGGACTTTCTTTGGGTTTAAACCGGTTCGGGCATCATCAAACGAAACATATATCCTGTCGGCAAGACGGGATAAAATTCGGTTTGTAATCCCCGGCAGTATATTCTGTTCGTGAAGAACGATTTTAATACCCAGAAGCCATGCTCCTATAGCCAGGGGGCCGGCGGAATACCCACCCACGCCAACGACTATATCCGGTTTGAAACGTTTAAGGATCAGAATAGACTCAAATACCCCCCTGGGTATTTTCAGGATTGATACGACTTGGTTCCATAAGCCACGTCCCTTGATTCCTTCTGCTGTAATATGTTTATGAGTAAAACCTGCTTCTGATAAAGCTGTAGTTTCAAACGGCTTACCGGTGCCGACAAATAATAGACTGTTGTTAGAATTTCTGGTCATAAATTCTTGAGCTATAGCGATACCCGGAAAAAGATGGCCGCCTGTTCCTCCGCCGGCGATAACAATGCGCAAGGTTCTTGGCAGCCGGCGCTTAAAGTGAAAGGCTTTTTCTTTATGCCCTTTTCTATCGCTTTGTTCCATGATTGTCATTTGTCATTCGTCATTTGAACCGGCTTCAAATCTTCAAACAACTCAACCCTGTTCTTCACAAATTGCCACAA
Organism: Desulfobacteraceae bacterium; assembly: GCA_030671225.1. Taxonomy (GTDB): domain Bacteria; phylum Desulfobacterota; class Desulfobacteria; order Desulfobacterales; family UBA11574; genus DAOVAE01. The sequence continues at coordinate 3,169 of DAOVAE010000011.1, read as the reverse complement.
ATGACCATTGTCTATTGTTCGCCTTAGACCGGTAAAAATCGATAAAATATCTGAATTTCAAGCCCTCTTAACTTTCGGTCTTTTAAGCACTTTTTCAGCTGTTCCTATATTCATCAGTATCCCTATTGATGCCATATTTAATAACAGAGATGTGCCGCCGTAACTTAAAAAGGGGAGGGTGAGTCCCTTGGTAGGGAGGAGTCCAAGGGCAACCCCCATGTTAACACAAATCTGGAGGCCTATCGCCGTTGTCAGCCCGATGGCTACGAATGATCCGAAAGAATCCCTACAATTCCTGGCAATAAAGATCCCCCTCCAGAAAATCAGTATATAAAGCCCCAGGATAATCAGAACTCCCAAAAGGCCAAGTTCCTCTCCAATCACTGAAAAGATAAAATCGGTATGGGGTTCAGGAAGATAAAACAGCTTCTGATAACCTTTTCCGATACCTGTGCCCCATATTCCTCCTGTGCCAAAAGCCATGAGGGAGTGTACAACCTGGTAGCCGTCGTCTGCAGAATACTTCCACGGATTCAGAAAACTCATGATCCGTTTAGAGCGATAATCGGCACTGACCATAAAAAAGTATGCCATGGGGATTATCAAAACCAAAGACATGACTAGATGCGAAATTCGAACTCCGCCCACAAAAAGCATGACCCATGTAAGAGCTCCAAGAATCAAAACTGAACCGAAGTCAGGCTGAAAAATGATCAGAACTGTAAACATGAAAAGAACCAAAATATGTGGTAGAAAACCTAAATAGAAATCCTTGAGTACATCCATTTTTTTATTCATAGAGTAAGCAAGATAGATCACCAATGCAAAACGGGCAAATTCAGAGGGTTGAAATGTAAAACTCCCAAGACGGAACCACCGTGTTGCACCTCCTGCAGAATATCCGAATCCGGAAATCAGAGTCGCAGCAAGGAAAATCAGAGCCAGGAGAATAAGCGGATATGTCAAAGAACTAAACAGCCTGTATGGTAAATGGCTGCAAAGTACCAGGGCGACGATACCTAACAGAGCGAAGAGCATCTGTTTTTTTAAAAAATAGTAGTCGGTTCCAAACTTTTTTAAGGCCAGGGCGGAGCTTGCACTGTAGACCATTACAATCCCTATTCCCACCAGAAAAAGAACCGGAAACAAAAGCTTGACATCATAATAGAAGAACTGTTCGCGAGCCTTCCGGCTATTTTGATTGTTTTTAACCATGCTTTTTTAATGGGTTAAGATGTTACTTTTTGCCTTATTTTTTTAAGCTGCCCGATTGCCCGACAAAAATCTTCTCCCCGCTCCGCATAACTGCTATACATGTCAAAGCTTGAGCATCCTGGAGACAAAAGCACAATATCACCGGGCGATGCAGCATGATATGCCGAAAATACCGCATCCTCCATTGCGGATACGATTTGCGCTCCTCCCCTGCAAACATCCTCAAGAACGGATTTAATTTTATCCTTTGCTTCTCCCATGATGATCAGTTTTTTAATGTGTTGCCGAACCGGTTCTTCAAGTTTATGAAAATCTCCTCCCTTATCACGGCCACCCATAATAAGGACGATCGGTTCGCTGAAGGCTTCAAGTGCTTTTATTACTGCATCAACATTTGTCGCCTTTGAATCATCGAAAAAAAGTACACCGTTTATGATGGAGATGTATTCTATTCGATGGGGAAGACCCTTAAAATCGTTCAGGGCTGATTGTACTCCTTCTAAACTCCCGCCCACAGCCATGGCTGCCAGTGATGCCGCAGCCGCATTTTCAATATTGTGTCGGCCCCGAAGATTTGCCGCGGAAAGGTCGAATGATTTTTTTGTTTTTTCTTTTGTGTGAATCGTTATGATTGGAAAAGTTCCCGAATTGCCCCAACTGATGATCGCACCTTCCCGGATTTCCGCCTGAGCGTTCTCCTGATGATAAAAGGTGAGCTTTCGGGCTTTAAGGTCTCTGGTTACTGAACCGACAATCGGGTCAGAACCGTTTAAAACAGCAGTGTCGCTTTGTTGCTGATTTTGAAAGAGCCGGCCTTTGGATCTTGCATAGGCCTTAAAATCCGGATAACGGTCCAGATGATCGGCACTAATGTTCAGCAGAACGCCGACATGTGGCCTGAACGTATCGATTGTATCAAGCTGGAAACTGCTAACTTCAGCCACAACAATGTCGGCTGTTCCCCTTTTGTCCGCGTAGTCAATCAACGGGTTGCCGATATTTCCGCCGACAAAGACCTTTAAACCCGAGTTTTCAAGCATTTTGCCCAACAGCGTGGTTGTTGTTGTCTTGCCGTTGGTGCCTGATATGGCAAGAACAGGTTCCCGGATATATCTTGCAGCAAGTTCGAACTCTCCTAATACCTGAATCCCTTTTGCTAATGCCTTTTTTATCGGTAGGATAGTATGGGGGACCCCGGGGCTTATCACGATAAGGTCAGCATGTTCAAAAGTTTCGATGTTGTGGTCCCCGAGTTCCATGTTGATGCCCAGTTTATGTGCCATGGGTACATAAGAGCCCAGCTCTTTTTCATCGGCTATATCTGTCACAGTTACGGATGCACCATTTTTTTTGGCAAACCGTGCTGTTGCAATTCCTGATAGGCCGAGGCCGACTATAAGAATATTTTTTTTAGCAAGATCCATATGAAAAATCTTATGGGTTATCTGAGTTTCAATGTACTCATAGCAAGCAGCGCTAGTGCAATTGCAATTATCCAGAATCGAACAATAACCTTGGGTTCAGACCACCCTTTAAGTTCAAAATGATGGTGAAGCGGGGCCATTCTGAAAATCCTGCGTCCGTTTGTCATTTTGAAGAAACCGACCTGAAAAATTACTGACAGTGTTTCGATGACAAAGAGCCCGCCGACCAGAACCAACAGCATTTCCTGTTTGGTGATAACAGCCACGGTGCCTATTGCCCCTCCCAGGGCAAGAGAACCGACATCGCCCATGAAAATTTGTGCAGGGTATGTATTGAACCACAAAAACCCTAAACCTGATCCGGCCATAGCCCCGCAAAAAACGGCGAGTTCTCCACTTCCGGCCACATATTTGATCTGCAAGTAATTGGCGATTTTGAAATGTCCGGCCACATAGGCAAAAATCATGTATGCGGCTGAAGCGATGATAAAAGGTCCGATTGCAAGACCATCAAGGCCGTCTGTGATATT
>DAOVAE010000048.1 GCA_030671225.1 Desulfobacteraceae bacterium | reverse complement strand
CGGGCATTGGTCATTTTTTGCAGCAGCATTGATGATAATGCTTCTAACGCAGGTCCGATGTAACCTGCCGGAATCTCTTCTGTCCCTATCTCAAGCAATAAAGTTTTCATATTCACCTCGGTTTTAATTGTATCAAATGTAAGATTCAAGATACTAAGATTCATGAATCGAGCATCATGTTAAAAACAATAATATCATTTTCTTTTTTTCAGCAACGGATAACCCATTTCTTCCCTCTGCTTCAAATATCCTTCTGCACAGGCCCTGGCAAGATTTCTAATGCGTCCGATATAACTGGTCCTCTCCATAACACTTATGGCGCCGCGTGCGTCCAGAAGGTTAAATGTATGTGAACATTTCAGGCAGCATTCATAAGCAGGAAGAACCAATGATTCTTTAATCATACGCTCGGATTCAGCTTCGTATTGATTAAAAAGGTCGAGCAGCATTCCTACATCCGCCTTTTCAAAATTATAGGTCGACTGCTCCACCTCCTGCTGATGATGGACGTGCCCATAAGTAACATTATCGTTCCATTTCAGATCATAAACGTTGTCCACGCCTTGCAGATACATGGTAATTCGTTCCAATCCGTAAGTGAGCTCAACTGAAATTGGAAATAATTCGACACTCCCTGCAATTTGAAAATATGTAAATTGGGTGATTTCCATTCCGTCCAACCAGACTTCCCATCCTAGACCTGATGCACCGAGTGTGGGAGATTCCCAGTCATCCTCCACAAACCTTATGTCATGTTCAAGAGGATCGATTCCAAGCACCTTTAGACTCTGCAGATACTGTTGCTGCACGTCATAAGGAGAAGGTTTCAGTATTACCTGATACTGGTAGTAATGCTGCAGCCGATTTGGGTTTTCACCGTAGCGACCGTCTGTTGGCCGCCTGGAAGGCTGGACATAAGCTACATCCCAGGGTTCAGGACCAAGCGCCCTGAGCAGTGTGGCCGGATGGAATGTTCCGGCACCTACCTCTATGTCCAAAGGTTGGGCAATCACGCATCCCTTTTTAGCCCAGAACTTCTCTAACGAAATAATAACATCCTGAAAATTCATTTCTCTTTCCTCACAAAATAGTTAAAGGTTATATAGGTATATTTGTAAAATCGTTTCAAGGAATGGAAACAATCTAGCCGATTGCGCTGCTCAACAACCCTTTAGAATCTATCTTTACATCAAGCAGACTGGCATCCTTTCTATGGGAAAGAATTCTTTCCCATATGCGTTTTAATTTGTCAATATCTTCAAATTCACCCAGCGCCCATATACAGCCCCCACCCCCGGCACCCGTGAATCTAGCGCCGCAATTGTTTTCCACAGCGGAGCTGACAAGCTGCTCTCCCGTGTCATCGAGCACTTCAGGTGTCATCTTTCTCCTGATGGCCATTTCCCTGTTCATTAAGATCGAAGCATCTTTAAAATCTTTTACAGTTAAAGCTTCAGAAAATTTTTGTGTGCATGCAACAATTTCGGCCCAAAGCTCACGGTTTTTTCCTGAAAGGAACTGGGTTGTCCATTTTTGGTTGATATACTTCGATTCGTGAGGCACACCGCAGTATGCCAAAAGCAGGTGGTGTTTAAAATCATTAAATGATTCTTTTCTTACAATAGTTTTTTTACTAAAAGAAGGCTTTCCGATATCTGTCTGCCAGTACCAGGCATTAACACCGCCATATACAGCCGCAAGCTGGTCCTGGAGTCCACACGGCACGCCGGCCACACTTGCTTCTATGGCCTGGGCAAGCAAAGCGATCTGCCGGCTGGAAAGCGGCTTTATATTCATTTGCTCGAAAATATATGAAAATGTACCAATAAGCGCCACTGCCGCTGCGGATGATCCCCCTAACGCACTGCGTGGGGGTGATGAAGAGTTAATATCAATATGGACGCCTTCAGCCCTGAAATATGTTGCGATTGCAAACATAAGCCCAAGCGGATGGTTAAAGGGAGCTTCATCCAGAGGATATTCCGCACTTTCAAACCCCTTTGAAGATATTTTGACCATACCTTTTTCATAGGGAAGAAGTCGGACCAGTGTTCTCAAGCCGATTGCCATGTTAACGGTACATGGGGAAAGATGCCTAAGCGGATAATAGAACGTACTGATATCCAATGTTCCGCCCATGTCGATTCTACAAGGTGCTGAGGCTTCAATTTGATGAGATTCAAGGATACTTCTAAAGGTGTGTGTTGTGTGCTGCACGTTGCGTTTTAGGTGTTTTATTGCCATTCCGTCTTTTAGTTTCTACCCTCTGTTTTCTGTCCTCTGTCTTCTGTCCTCTGATTTCTGTCCTCTACCTTCTGATCATTCCCTTATCTGCCGCAAGAATTTCAAACTACGGGGTTCTTTTCCCAAATGATAAGGCACAAATGCCTCCAGAAATTCCAAACCTTCCATTAAAGCCTGGGGAGCAAATCTGATTCGAACGGCCCTTGACAAATCTCCTCTTTCGATCCACAAAAGATGTTTAATGGTCCCCTTTGAAAGAGATATCTTGTGTAAAGCTCCGGAAGCACACCCGTCACATATAATTCCGCCCTTTACAAGATCAAATTTAATTCTGTTTTTTTTTATCTTCTCCACTTCAGTCCGGCAGATGCCGCACCGTTCTAAATTTGGACCAAGACCGGCTATTTTCATAAATCTTGTCTGGAACAGAATTGAAAGCTCCGTTTCGGATGTACGGTTCAGATCGAGCTCTCCCAGAACATGCTGAAATAGGTGGTAAAGCTGAACCTCTTTTTGACCATTTTCCATCCATTCATTGATCAATTCAGCCCAGTAGCTTGCATAGGCTGTTTTCATTATCCTGGATCTTATGTTGGGAAAAGGATGCTTTAATGTCGCTTCCTGCAAAACCGGCAGCCCTTTGCCTCGACCGATACTGCATACTACGTCCAATACCGAAAAGAGTTCAAGGATGCCTGCAAATCGTTTTTTGCTCTTTTTGGCGGACTTTGCAATTACTGGAATTTTACCTTTGTTAATAGTAAAAAAAGTGATGATGAGATCATAGTCTCCAAAATCGATCCGGCGAAGCATGATGGCAGGCGTTGAAAAGCTTGACATCTGTTCAAATACCCAGGAAGACTGTTGCGATTTGAAAATAGAAATAAATGCTGACAATATCGATCGCTGTCGTTACAAAGGGACCGGTTGCCACGGCAGGATCAACATTTATCCGTGCAAATCCCATGGGCACCAAAGAACCTACCAGGGCGGCAACAGACATGGAACAGATCACAGCGAATCCAACTGATATGGCAATTTGAAACGTACTGTATCGAAGCTGGGCCACCAAACCAACCAGAAATCCATAAACTATACCCAGTATAAAACCGATGGCAAGTTCCTTAAGGACTACGGACCAGGCATCTCTAATGTTAAGGCGTCCGGTCGCAAGACCCCGTACTACAATGGTGGAAGTCTGAGTGCCGATATTACCGCCCATGCCCATAATGACCGGAATAAAGGCCGCAAGATATGCAAGCTTTTTTAAACTTCCTTCAAAGTGGCCTATAATAAAAAATGCAATTATGCCGCCGATACAGCTTGCAAACAGCCAAGGCAGGCGAATCCTTGTGCTTCTCATAACAGACTGAGTTTCTACAAACTCTTCGCCGCCGACACCGGCCATTTTTAAAATATCTTCGGTAGCCTCTTCTCTGAAGATGTCGATAACATCATCTACCGTAACAATACCCACTATCTGGTTTGTTTCGTTCACCACCGGCACAGCCAGGATATCATAACGGGCGACTATTTTGGCTACTTCTTCCTGATCCATGCTGGTCAGAACGGAAAATACGTCAGTTGTCATGAAGTCTTTAAGGGGTGTTTCAGGTGGGACCACCACAAGTTGCCTCAAAGAACTGACGCCCACCAGTTTATCATATTCATCTACCGCATAAAGATAAAAAGGCATCTCCACATCCAGGTGTTCTTTTTGGAGCGATTCAATGGCTTCCCTGGCTGTCGTATCTTCTTTTAAGGCGATAAACTCAGGAACCATTATACCGCCGGCGGTATCATCATCATAATGAAGCAGACCTTCGATTTCTTCTGATCCCTCTTTTTTCATCCTTTCCAAAATATCATTAGACTTCTCATCGGGTAACCGGCCTAATAGGTCTGCAACATCATCAGTGGGCATGTGTTCCAGAATTTCAACTAAAGCATCCAACTCCATGCTTTCATGAAGAGCAAGGAAAGTATCTTCATCAAGTTCACTGAAAAGGTCACCCTTCTGCTTGACATCCTCTATCATGTCTAGAAGTTCATGCTGATTGGAAAGAGATAAAGTTCGGAACACCACAGCCAGGTCTGCCGCATGGGTCTTGTTCACAATCTTGCGGAGGTGGGTTGTCGCATTCCTTCTCAACAATCTCTTGATGCTGTCAATCAGTATTTTGCTGCGATCAGCTTGCATATAATAATGAGTCCTGGGCGATAACGAGCATTGAACGGTTTAAATTAAGTCACACTTTAGCTTTTTGAAAATATTGCCGCTTCAGGTATAATTAAATTTTTACTGAAAAAACTATTTGATAATTTTTATAACAGATTGTTTACGCAAATCCTCAAGCCATGACAGAAATTTTTTTTCAAGAATCTCATTATAGAGTATTTTTTCAATCTTAGGTAATACTTCCTCTAAAGACTTTCCCGGCATATTAACAATCTCCTGAATAAAAAAAATCTGATATCCCTGATCCGTATCAAGCACAGGTGTAAACTCACCTGTCTTCATCTCCTTTATAGTATCTTGCAACTGTAGAGAAAGTTCATCAAGTCCGAACAAACCCAAGTCCCCACCCTCAGCAGCCAAAGATGATTCAGAGTAAGTCATCGCCAAGGTTTCAAAAGATTGCCCCTCGTTTAATTTGTCAAGGATTGCATCCATATTCGTTTTAATCCCAAGCTTTTCTTTTTCATCGGCAAACGGGGAAACTTTCATAATTATGTTGCGAAGATGATATTTTTTCTTTCCTCCATACTTGTCCTGGTGGTTTTCATAATAAAATTTTATGTCATCTTCTGTAATTACAATCTTAGATTTTATTTCAAGGTTGACCAGCTTTGTCCTGAGTATCTGTTCCTTTATCTGCTCGCGATACTCCTCCATAGTTAATCCATCATTGGCCAATGCTGCCCTTAGATCTTCATCCGTATAAAAATTTGCTTCTTTTATTCGTTCAATGGTTTGATCTATTTCTTTTTCACTTATTGTAATATTAAAGCGTTTTATTTCCTGATCTTTAATTTTCTGATCGATGAGCCGGCTTAGCATATCTTCTCGTACTTTGAAGAGCATCTTGCGTTCTTTGTCAATCTGATATCCAAGTGCTCGGACTTTCTCTGCATAGGGTTCAAATGAGCGGTTCAGTTCGAAAAGTGTAATTATGTCATCATTAACCACAGCTACAATCCTGTCAACAACTTCTGCACCTTCCGCCTTGGCAATCAAGGGAAAACCGAATGTAACGAAAAGAAAAGCATATATTATGCAATAAATTGAACACTCAAAACGTTTGTTCTTCATTATACTAATCCGTGTATTATTTTACGAACCAATGATTTTTTCCAATTGCGTTTCATTTATTTTTATGGTGTATTTTCTTTGAAGTTTCATTATCCAAAACTTATAAGCTTCTTCCATCTTTTCCCTGTGTAAAATTTTTATTATGGTTTCATTTATTTCTTTTGGCACATCTTTTATATCTGATTTTAACATGTCGTCTTTGTAATGCTCTTCATAATACTTGGATACATCATCAGGTGTTATTTCGATCTGATCACCCAGTTCTTTAGCAACAACTTTCTCTATAAGCAAATGTTTCTTTATTCCCTCTTCCCAGGAATTGCAAGGCACGGCATTCTCGAGAAACACCTGGTCAAATACATCATCGGGGTAATCCAGCTTTATATCTGCAACAGCCTTTTCCACCTCTGCATCAGTAATTTTAATATCAAGCTCTTTGGCCCTCTCCTGCAGAATCATCTCCTCGATCATCTGATTAACAAGGTTCAACCTTGCTTCTCTGACAACTGCAGGTTGCTGTATTGCATTATGTGGATAAGCGGCTTTGGCAATTTCAAAAGCCCTATTGAAATCGAGAACTGTTATGACCCTGTCTCCCACCCTGAGAAAATATTCATCCTTGCTTTTAGATTCAAAATCAGCACATCCGGCTAAAGTGCAAGCAATCGATAAAATACAAATCAGAAAAGTAAGCTTTAAAACGCATCTTATCATTGATAACCAGTCAATCCGGCTTGGAAATTATATCATAGTAAAGTAGTATAAACTTTTAATTATTAACATGTTGCATAATCTCTTTCAAGATATTTTTAATCTGGGCTAACAGACCGGCTCTATTTCTTTTTGACAGTTCGACTTTTAGCACATTGTTTCTATTAAACTCAAATCGCTTGCCTCCGGAAACTACCATATCAAGGATTCCTGGAGGATTTTTTTGGTGATCTGGTGAAAAACAAAATGAAAGCTGCAATCCCTTTAGATCAAGTCGTTTCACACCAGCTTTTATAGCCAACACCCTAAGCATGATTTTTAACAGAAGATTTGCAGCCTCAACCGGCAATGCACCAAAGCGATCCACCAACTCTTCTTTATAATCAGCGATCTCATTTGGTTCCGTCATCTTAGCCAGACGACGGTATGCTGAAAGACGCTGATCAATATCTTGTATATACGATTCAGGTATTGAAGCAGGCATAGTTATGTTTATTTCCGGTTCCAGACTTTCGTGAACCGTTTCTCCTTTCAACTCAGCCATCGAATTCTCCATAAGTTTAAGAAACATGTCATAGCCCACTGCTGCAATATGACCGGATTGGGAAGCCCCCAATATTGTACCTCCTCCTCTTATTTGTAAATCACTCATGGCAATTTGAAAGCCCGAGCCAAGGTCACTGTGTTCCATTAACACCTTCAGACGTTTCTTGGCATCTTTGCTCAGTCTGCTTTCGTCCGATATAAAAAGATATGCATAGGCCTGTTCATCAAGCCGGCCCACACGGCCACGCAATTGGTAAATTTGAGCCAGTCCGAATCTGTCCGCCCGATTAATTAATATGGTGTTGGCTGAAGGGATATCAAGACCAGACTCTATTATGGTGGTACATACCAGCAAATCTATTTCTTTGTTCATGAAACGAAACATTACATACTCCAGCTCATCATCATCCAGACGACCGTGCGCCACATCAAGTCTGACTTCGGGCACTAATTCCTGCAGATGCTTTGCCATTGCCCATATACTATGAATATTGTTATGAACGAAAAATATCTGCCCCTTTCTGTTTAACTCATTCTGTATTGCTTCTGAAATAACGGCATCATCGGCTTCAGACATATATGTGATAATAGACTTGCGATGCTCAGGCGGAGTTGAAATTACACTGATGTCACGTATCCCCGTCAAGGACATATGAAGCGTTCGTGGTATCGGAGTAGC
>DAOVAE010000044.1 GCA_030671225.1 Desulfobacteraceae bacterium | reverse complement strand
TTGTAAAATTCCTTTTGACGGGAATTAAATAGAGGAATGTCATCTTCTTTAAATCATTATTCCAATATTCCATCATTCCATTATTCCATGTCCGAGTTAAAAATATAAGCCCAAAAAATACCTTTATCTTCAATAAATTGTAGAATTTCCGAGACGTATAATTACATCGGTATATTCCCGTGTTTCTTCGGAGGACTCACCTCACGCTTGCTGCACATTACTTCCAAAGCATCAATCAGGCGCGGCCGGGTCTCACTCGGAACAATCACGGCATCCACAAAACCCCGGCTGGCGGCACAGTAAGGATTTGAAAAAAGTTCCTCATATTCTTTTACTTTTTCCAGGCGCTTGGCCTCAGGGTCATCAGCCGCTTTGATTTCCCTTCGATGAATCACATTGCATGCCCCGGCAGCGCCCATAACCGCAATCTCCGAACTGGGCCATGCAAACGCCATGTCGGCGCCCAGGTCTTTTGAACACATGGCAAGATAAGACCCTCCATAGTCCTTGCGGGTAACCAGAAGCATCTTTGGAACCGTCGCTTCTGAATAGCACCACAAAAGTTTTGCGCCGTGACGAATAATGCCCCCCCACTCCTGATGACTCCCGGGAAGATACCCGGGCACATCCGCTATGGTCAGCATGGGAATGTTAAAGGCATCACAAAAACGGATAAACCGGGTGGCTTTGTCCGAAGCGTCAATATCCAGACATCCGGCCAGGACCTGGGGCTGATTGGCGATAATGCCGATACTTCTTCCGTTCAGTCTGGCAAAACATACGATAATATTCTGTGCATAGTGCTCATGTGGCTCAAAAATATCTCCGTTATCCACAATTGAACGGATAACGTCCTTCATGTCATAAGATTGGTTGGGATTGTCCGGAATAATGGTGTCAAGCGTAGGATCCGTCCGCCGGGGATCATCACCGATATTAACCACAGGCGGATCTTCCATGTTATTTGAAGGGAGATAAGACAAAAGCTTTTTGATCCGGTTGATGGCGTCTTCATCGTTTTCACAGGCAAAATGCGCCACCCCGCTCTTTTCGTTGTGGGTCATGGCGCCGCCGAGGTCTTCAAAAGTGATCTTCTCACCGGTTACCGATTTAATAACATCCGGACCGGTAATAAACATGTAGCTGGTATTTTTTACCATAAAAATCCAGTCTGTCATGGCCGGCGAATAGACAGCCCCCCCTGCCGTGGGACCCATTATTGCTGAAATCTGGGGAATAACACCAGAAGACATGGAATTGCGGTAAAAAATCTGCCCGTATCCGGAAAGGGAATCAACCCCTTCCTGAATCCTGGCCCCGCCGGAATCGTTCATACCCACAAACGGCACGCCGGCTTTTAAGGCCATATCCATGATCTTGCAAATCTTTTTTGAATGCATCTCGCCAAGACTGCCGGCTCTGGCCGTAAAATCCTGGGCAAAGGCAAATACAGGTCTGCCGTCCACAAGACCATGGCCGGTGATGACACCGTCTGACGTAATATCAAGCTTTTCCATGCCAAAATTCACACACCGGTGAGTAACGAACATGTCGAGCTCCCGAAACGTGCCGGGATCGAAAAAAATACCGAGCCGTTCCCGTGCGGTCATTTTGCCTTTCTCTTTCTGTTTGGCAACCGCTTTTTCGCCACCCATCTGCAGGATCTTTGTTTCCCGTTCTTTTAGATCCTTAATTTTATCTTCAATGATACCCATTATAAAATTCCTTTCATCTCTCCAGATCGACCTTTATTTCATGCTGATTCAACATCCTGCATATAGGCCAAAAAATACTTCTTCGTAAAAAATGAAATTGGTTTGTGATAGAATACCTTTTTAACAATAAAGTATTCTATTATTAATTAACCCTGTCAATCTGTTTCAAAGTCCACCGTTTAATCATATGAATAAATTTCGTAATCGGTTTTTTCTCCAAGCAGATGATCAATTTTTTCCTGGGTGCCCTTTCTCATGTCGTTAACAACCCATTTCCTCCAGTCTTCCATGGATTGCCAGGTACTAACCACAAGACTCTCACCCGGACGATCGATTCTCTTAAATGTTTCCCCGGAAATGTAGCCCGGTTGTTGCATGGCCAGGTTCCTCAGCTTTTGAAGAAGAGGTTTTAACGCTTCAGCCTTGTTTTCCGGTACTATCCTTTTAATTATTATTTTAACCGCCATTTTGCAATCCTCCTTTCTTTTATGAATTCGTAAAAAGTCGAATTCATTAATTGTTTGGTGTTTAGTATTTTGTATTTTGTCTGAAATATGTGCTGATATACCATCTTATTAGTTCTTTAAACACTAAATACTAAATACGAAACACTCTCGTAAAAAGGTTGCTTTTCTGACTTTTTACGAGACCATTAGTTATTGTCAAGCAAACAAAGTAATCGGTTTGCGGCTACTGTTGATGCAGTCGTACCGTTTGCTACATCTTTTAAGATCTCTGGCAGCATCTTTTTAATCTCAGCATTTTTATAAAACTGCTCTTTCAGGCCCTCTTTTACTAGGGACCACACCCAGTCAACGGCCTGTTTTCTCCTGTTTGCCTCAAGCTCTCCGGTGGCCATAAATTTTTTTCGGTGGTCTAAAACCGTCTCCCAGATTAAATCAATGTCAATCATCTCCAGGGCACTGCAGGTAAGAACAGGCGGCGTCCAATTGGGAGACGAAGGTGCTAAAAAGTGGAGGGCTGTCTCATACTGCTTTCTGGCAAATTCTGCTTTTTCAACATTGTCACCGTCTGCCTTGTTAACGGCAACGGTATCCGCTAATTCCAGAACTCCCTTTTTTATCCCCTGCAGTTCATCCCCTGCGCCCGCGATCATCAGTACCAGAAAAAAATCGACCATGGATGACACCGTGGTTTCAGACTGGCCGACGCCTACGGTTTCAACAATCATAACGTTAAAACCGGCGGCTTCGCAAACAATCATTGTCTCACGGGTTTTTCTTGCAACCCCGCCCAGAGTGCCCCCTGAAGGAGAAGGCCTGATAAAGGCTTTCTCTTCAATAGCCAGCTTTTCCATGCGTGTTTTATCCGCCAGTACGCTTCCACCACTCCTTTTGCTACTGGGGTCAACGGCAAGCACGGCCACCCGATGTCCTTTTTTCACAAGCATTGTGCCGAGACTCTCGATAAACGTGCTTTTGCCCACACCCGGCACTCCTGTTATTCCAAGGCGCACAGCCTTGCCGGAGTAAGTAATCAACAAATCGATAATGGTTCGAGCCAGTTCCTGATGTGCAGGGAGAGAACTTTCGATCAATGTAATTGTCTTTGCGAGTACACGCCGGTTGCACTCCAGCACGCCCTGAACATAATATTGCGGATCATCGGATACCATTAAGAGTTAAGCCTCTAATGCGTTTAAAACTTTGTTTGCTGAGTCCGTAACAACAGTTCCGGGACCAAATACACCCTTGGCTCCTGCCTGATACAGAAAATCATAATCAGCAGGTGGGATTACCCCTCCGACAACCACCTGGACCTCATCGCCGCCCTTTTCTTTCAGAGCTTCGACAAGCTGGGGGACCAGGGCCTTATGTCCTGCCGCAAGGCTCGATACACCAACAATATGCACATCGTTCTCCACAGCCATCTGTGCAGCTTCTTCAGGTGTCTGGAACATGGGGCCGATATCCACGTCAAACCCAAGGTCGGCAAATGCTGTTGCGATCACTTTAATTCCCCGATCATGACCGTCTTGCCCCATTTTGATTACCAGTATCCGCGGTCTTCTCCCGTGCTTTTCCTGGAATTGATCTGTTCTCTTGCGAACGGCTGCAAATATCTCGCTGCCGGCATATTCATCAGCATATGCTCCGGATATACACTGTGTGGTGGCTACATATCGGTTGAAAGCCTTCTCCATTGCATCTGATATCTCTCCCACGGTTGCCCGCGCCCGTACCGCCGGAATACAGGCTTCAAGCAGATTTCCACCGGATTCGGCGGCGTTGGTTATGCCTTCAAGGGCCCTTCGCACGGCATCATCGTCCCGTTTCTCCTTTATCTCTTTTAGCCTTGCAATCTGCTCATCACGAACAGCCTCCGAAACCTCCAGAACATCTTCCAGCGGCTCCTCTTCAATCTGATACTTGTTGACGCCCACAATCACATCTTTGCCCTGATCAATTCGGGCCTGTTTTCTGGCCGCTGCTTCTTCGATCCGCATCTTTGGCATCCCGGTTTCAATGGCCCTGGCCATTCCACCCAGCTCTGCCACCTCATCCATGATCTTTGTGGCCTCCTTGATAATCCCATCAGTTAAAGCCTCAACATAATATGAACCTCCTAACGGGTCGACCACACGACGGATCTCAGACTCTTCCTGAATAACAATCTGGGTATTCCTGGCAATCCGGGAGGAAAGATCCGTGGGAAGGCTTACAGCCTCATCAAAAGAGTTGGTATGCAAAGACTGTGTTCCGCCCAGTGTAGCAGCCAGAGCCTCAAGGGTAGTTCGGATGATATTGTTATACGGATCCTGCTCGGTCAGGCTCCAGCCCGATGTCTGGACATGGGTTCTTAACATGAGGGATTTGGGGTTTTTTGGGTTGAACTGGCTGATGATTTTATGCCACAGAAAACGGGCAGCCCTTAACATTGCAATTTCCATGAAAAAGTTCATTCCTACCCCGAAGAAAAACGACAGACGCGGAGCAAACGCATCGATATCGAGCCCTGCCGCTAAGGCGGCCTTGACATATTCGAGCCCGTCCGCCAGGGTAAATGCGGTTTGAAGAACAGAGTTGGCCCCGGCCTCCATCATGTGGTATCCGCTGATACTGACGGTATTGTACCTGGGCATATTTTTGGAGCAGTATCCTATGATATCTGATACGATCCGCATGGAGGGTTCCGGTGGATAGATATAGGTGTTTCTGGTCAGGTATTCCTTTAAAATGTCGTTCTGGATTGTGCCTCCCAGTTTTTCCTGCCCGACGCCCTGTTCTTCGGCGGCAACTATGTAGCCTGCCATAACCGGTAGAACCGCACCGTTCATAGTCATGGAGACCGTTACCTTGTCCAGAGGGATTTGATCGAAAAGGTTCTTCATATCCTCGATAGAATCGACGGCCACACCAGCCTTGCCGATATCGCCCACAACCCTGGGATGATCTGAATCATATCCTCTGTGGGTTGCAAGATCAAAGGCCACCGAAAGCCCGGTCTGACCGGCAGCCAGGTTTCTTCTGTAAAATTCGTTCGACTTTTTTGCTGTGGAAAAACCAGCATACTGGCGAACGGTCCAGGGTCTTCCGGCATACATTGTGGCCATGGGGCCCCGCACATAGGGTTCAAAACCCGGAAGGGTGTTCACATGCTCCATCCCTTCAAGGTCTTCGGCCGTATACAGCGGCTTTACCTTTATCCCTTCAGGGGTCTCCCAGTTGAGGTCTTCCAGCGGTCTTCCCCTAAGCTGTTTGGTAGATAGCTCTTTCCATTTCTGCAAATCAGGATGTTCTGCCATGGCATCCTCCTTTGGATTGAAAATTGAATATTGAATAATTGAAAAATCATATCAATATTCAATTGGAAATATTCAATTATTCTCGATAAAGAAATTGTACTGTTTAAAAATTTTGCCAAAAAAAGCACCCCGGTGAAATTGACTCTGTATTTCACTGGGCAAGCAAAATTTACAATTAAGGGATAATATATTATCTTTCACACAGTTCCACCAGAACGCCGTTGGTCGCTTTGGGATGCAGGAAAGCAATCTTTGCGCCGCCGGCACCTTTTCTCGGTTTTTCGTCAATAAGCTTTATGCCTTTTTGCTTTAATTCTTCCAAGGCCTCTTCGATATTTTCCACACGGAAAGCAACATGATGGATTCCTTGGCCTTTCTTTTCCAGGAATTTGGCTATCGGCCCATCCGGTGCAGTGGATTCAAGAAGCTCCACCTCACTTTCTCCCACCGGAAAAAAGGCGGTTGTAACTTTCTGCTCTTCAACTGTCTCGGAACCTTCAAAGGCAAGTCCGAGAGCATCCGTCCATAAACTTTTTCCGTCATCGATACTGTTAACTGCTATTCCGAGATGGTCTATTTTTAATATTTTCATGGAAACCTCCTTTGCCGGAATTAGTCAAATGGTTGAGTTGTTTAGCGGTTTAGTAGTTATAATTTAAATTTTGCGCCTATTTAAACTTTTCCATGACCCGTTTGAATCCGGGCATGGCATTTATAATAGTTTCATCAGCCACGCAAAAGGCGATTCTGAAATGACCGGGTCCGCCGAAACCGCTGCCCGGCACCGCTAAAATCAGTTCCTCCTGAAGGGCCTGAACGAATTTAATATCATCAGGAGAAGGGGTTCTGGGAAAAAGATAAAAAGCACCGGACGGTTTTACGAAACCGTAGCCGCAATCCGCAAGGCCATCGCATAAAAGGTCTCTTTTCCGGGAATACTCAGAAATATCGACGCTCTCTCCCTGAAGGGATGCTATTGCCCGTTGCATAAGGGCCGGTGCATTGACAAAACCGAGGATCCTGTTGGTCAGTGCCATGCCGCCTGTCAGATCTTTTTTAAATTCAGCTTGAGGATTGACCGCCAGAAAGCCGATACGCTCCCCGGGGATGGAAATGTCCTTTGAATATGAGGTGGCTATGATACTCTCACTATAACTTTTAAAGATGCTCGGAACCTTGAAACCGTCGAAAACGATCTTGCGATAAGGCTCATCTGCTATAAGATATATGGTCCTGTTAAGCTTTCTCCCTTTTTCTTGTAAAAGCGCTCCGAGTTCATCGAGACTTTCTTTTGAATATACCTGACCTGTGGGGTTATTCGGAGAGTTTATTAGAATGGCCTTGGTCTTTTGAGTTATGGCAGCGGAAACAGCATCAATGTCCAAATTAAAATCCGGTTTTGTTTTAACAGTCTTAAGGCTTCCGCCATGGTTATCCGCATAATATTGATATTCAACAAAAAAAGGGGCCGGAGTAATAACCTCATCTTCCGGATCGAGAATTGCTTTCAGGATAACATTCAGGGCACCGGCAGCACCACAGGTCATGATTACCTCGTTTTCCGTAACCTGTGCCTGCTGTTCTTTGCTAAGGAAATCAGCAACAGCCTTGCGAACATGCGGATAACCGGTATTGGGCATATAGCCATGATATCCTGTTTCCGAGGACATTAAAGCATCCTTGAGTGTGGCCCGAAATTTTTCCGGTGGGTCCAGATTCGGGTTGCCCAGGCTGAAATCAAACACTTTTTCAGCACCATGCTCGGCCTTAAGGCGGGCACCCTCTTCAAACATCCTTCGTATCCAGGAAGATCCGGCTTGTATGGTCTTGATATGTTCTGCTATTGTCATATGGATAACGTCAAGGAAACCTACAGCTTGTTTAAAATACGAGAGTTTTTTTGAGACTTAAACTTTTGCTTAGAACATGGAATAATGAAGCAAACTAAACGATTTAATATATAAATATTGGGTTGCCGGATGCAAGCCTTTTCTGTAAAAATCTTCAACAAAAATCTATGTGTATGGAAGTCCTTCCGCTACTCCTCCACTGTGCTTTGGTGGCTTGGGAAGACATGAATAGAGCTTTGAGGTTTTAATCAAGCCCGGTTTGTTGAATTTTTTTTATCAGTCAGCCGATTCCACCGATTTTATCTCCGGAATCTCCTTCTTTAAAAATTTTTCTATCCCATTTTTCAGGGTCATCTGTGACATGGGGCATCCGACGCATGCGCCCTGCAAGCGTACCTTTACAACACCGTCCTTTACATCGACAAGCTCCACATCGCCACCATCTGCCTGCAGCATTGGCCTGATCTTGTTTATTACGGTCTGAACTCTTTGTTTCATAATATCCCCCTCACTTTCATTTTTTAACTATTTCGTAATAGTTTAGTTCCTTGAAATAAATCGATTTCAATCGAGTTTCAGGACCTCTTATTGTCATAAAAATCCTTTCTGAATCTATCAAACTCGCCTTCGCATATTACTTTTCGCATACGCTTCATAAGGCTCATATAGTAATGGATATTATGAATCGTATTTAAACGATAAGCAAGCAGTTCTTTTGCCATATAAAGATGTCGCAGGTAGGCCTTGGAATAATTACGGCAGGTGTAACAT
>DAOVAE010000086.1 GCA_030671225.1 Desulfobacteraceae bacterium | reverse complement strand
GGCAGGGATTGTTGTTAATTGTGCCGGGGCATGGGCAGCCGATGTGGCCCGGACTGCCGGTATTAATCTTCCTGTGGAGCCTGTCAAGCGACAGATATTTGTGCTGGACACGGCGGTCAAACCCGAAGGACCTCTGCCTCTTACTATTTTGCCGTCAGGCCTCTATTTTCGCACCGAGACCGGTGGCATGATCCTGTTGGGAAAATCCATGGCTGAAGATCCGGTGGGTTTTGACTTTTCATGGGATGACAAACGGTTTATGGAGACTCTCTGGCCGGAATTGGCAGAGTTCGTCCCAGCCTTTGACACGCTAAAGCTGGTTCGAGGCTGGGCCGGTCTGTACGCAGTTAATACCCTCGACGGGAATGCTATTCTCGGTGAGTGGCCGGAGCTTAAAGGCTTTTATCTTGCCAATGGATTCTCGGGTCACGGACTCATGCAGGCCCCTGCCGTGGGTCGTTATATGTCCGAGATGATCTTAGATTTGTCGCCAATACTAGATCTATCGATTTTTCGGGCTGAGCGGATATTTGAGAATAGACCGTTGAGTGCAGATGGGCTGATATAGCCCGAATATTTCATGAAGGCTTACCTTGGTGAATAAAACCTCAATCAAGCACGACAAAAAAATGACGCGCCGGCCATATTATTGTCACAGGTGATTAACCTTTTGAAATATTAGAAAAAACAATTTTATCCTGAACTATACACTGTGTCATATTGACGCGGCATCGGACTTTTTTCTTCCTGCCTTTTTCTATTAAAGACTGAACAACCTTTTGTTATCAAAGAACAATTCAGATATTACACCAGAATGTCCCCAGCTGGCACACACATTGCAGAGGAAAGCATCTATGCCGGTTTGTATAAGAGGTTATTAATTCCAGTAGTGGATTTGCATTTGCAATTTGGGATGGAGGTTGCACCTGATGGGATGGAAAAACATTGAGGAGGAAAAACCAATGCACAAAACACCACCGTGGTCCAGAGTGGTTTTGTTTCTGACAATCCTTTTGATCCTGGTTTTGGGAGTGACAATGGGAACAATTGCAGGCTTAAAAGGCCGGATAGAAATACTTGAAGACAGGACTGTTGAGTTTGAAACTATAGACGACAGGGTCACACAAATAACTGAGCTTAAGAAAAATGAACAGGAAATGGCAATGGTGGAATCAGAAGCTCAAAAAAGGAAGGAACTTGAGACAAAATCAGCTACAGATTATATTTTAAAAGAGAAAACTTTACAGCAAATCAACAAAGTCAAATTAATAGCTGACGCTGAGGTTAAAAAAAGGAAAGAACTGGAAGCAAAACTGGATTCTGAGCGTAATAAAAATGAAACATTGGTAAAACAATTGAGCGAAACAACCATAACAATGGAATCTAAAGATAAAATCATCTTATCTTTGCGAGCCGGATTAGAAGAAAAACCCAAAACAAAAGAGTATATATTGGTACAGGCAAAATCAAAAAAAACTGTTTCTGGAGAAAAAAAGAAAAATGCAGATGTGGATATCACCGATTCAGAAACAATAAATCAGGAAATTGTTTTTAAGGTTCAGCTTCTTTCCTCAGGCACTCCTCTTTCATCAAATTCCCCACAATTTAAGGGTCTAAAAAATGTATGGGAATATAAAGACGACGGTTTGTATAAATATGCCATAGGGAACAAAGGAGACTTACAATCAGCATCTGCATTGCAGTCAGAATTGCGCGAACAAGGCTTTAGCGGTGCTTTTGTAGTTGCTTTACAAAATGGAAAAAGAATACCGGTGAGAAAGGCACTAAAACTTCTGAAATAATATTGTAATAATACGAAGAAAAAAATCCAATGGAACTACATCAACTGGCAGGAAAACCCGCTCCCAAGTCTATATTAGTCCTTGTAGCTTTGAGCACGTATAACACTCGGTGCCTTATCGTCTTGATCCTCCTGTTTCAGTTGAAGCAATATGATCGATGCGATGACGATAACTCCACCTGTGATCTGCGGAATTTCCATTATTTCATTTAGAAAAATGTAAGAGATTATGCCGGCGGTAATGGGTTCAAGGGTTGCGGTGATGCTGGCTCGGGTGGAACGAATCAGGTTGATGCCCTCTAAATAGAGACCGAAAGGAATGAGGGTTCCCATTATGGCGATATACAGGATCCACATCCACTGCACAGGAGAGTATGCGTACATGAAGGCTTCCAGCGGCGGGTGCAGGATGTTCCAGACTACTGCACCGAAAAACAAAGCATAAAAAAGAACCGTCCATGGGTTATAGCGGCGCATGCCGTATTCACCATGAATTGCGTACCAGGCGAAGGTTATGGCCGACAAAATGCCGCTGATGATTCCAACGATATTCATTGAAAGAATTTCTAAATTGTAGGCTCCGACAACCAGATAGCAGCCTAATGTTGCGCCGATAAGGGCTATCAGAGTTGAACGGCTCAGTTTTTCACGCATAAACACTACGGAATGCAAAGCGATAAAGCTTGGGGCCAGATACTGGAGCAAGATGGCGGCCGCCACTTTTATTTTACTTATGGTAAACAGATAAGTAAACTGGACACCGGCCATCCCCACGGTGCCGAACAGGATAAAATAAAAAATATCGCTCCGGGATATTTTAAGCAGAGAGGAAAAGCGGATCAAAAGGTATAGAAATAAAAGGACCGTTGAAATGGTCAGCCGCAACTGGACTAGCTGAAAGGGAGTAATGCCGCTGTTAAACAAAAACTTGGCCGATGACCCGGACAAACCCCACATTAAAGCGGCCAAAACGACATAAAGATAACCCCTCCTATGATTTTTAGCAGAATCTTTTGATTTCATGTATAGTTAGATTTGATTGATTCGTAATCGTGACAATCTCGTAAAAGTCGAAATTCGACGGCAAAGTAAAAAGCTCCAAATTCAAGGCGCGCAAATCCTGAGGAATGAGGCGTACTTTTATAGTACGCTGCAATAACGAAGGATGCAGCGCAACGCAGAAGTTGGACTTTTTACGAAGCCGTCAATCGTAAATAGTTAATTTCACGCAATATGCCGTGAGTTATTGGATTGCCCTTCGTTTAAGAATGTAATAAACAATTGTAGCACTACCAAAAATATTGGTCCGATGTCAAACTATAGGATTCCTAGTCTAATTTGGATTCATTCGTATTATTGTTCTTATTTATCTGAAACTTAAAAATTATTTTTGCCTTTCGAAATTTGCTATAAAATCAAACAATTTGTATGTGTAACATAAAATGTGAAGTCAGTCATTTTCAGCTATACATTCCAAATTCTAAACTATCATAAATCCTGAAGGATGTATTCCATGGATCAAAATCTCAAAAAAATTCTGCAAGACTTTGCACAAAGTTCCTCCCGCATCACAATACTAACAGGTGCCGGCATTTCTGCTGAAAGCGGCATCCCCACATTCCGTGGCCCGGAAGGGTATTGGACCGTTGGCTCAAAGGAATATCACCCTCAGGAGATGGCTACTTACAGTATGTTTATGCAAAAACCTGATGAGGTCTGGAGATGGTATTTATACCGTATCGGAGTTTGCGGAAAGGCCGAACCGAATCAGGGACATCATTCACTGGTTGAAATGGAAAAACTTTTTAAAAATCGCTTTACCCTTATAACTCAAAATGTCGACAATCTGCACATTAGGGCTGGAAGCGGTTTGGAAAACACGTTTCAAATCCATGGCAACGTATTTTTTATGCGCTGTTCCAACGAATGTACGTTGAAAATTTATCCTATCCCGGAAGATTTGACCGGCAGAACAAAAGACCAGATCGTTACAGAAAAAGATCGCAGATTACTCAAGTGCCCGGAGTGCGGAAGACGTACCCGCCCCCATGTGCTGTGGTTTGATGAAATCTATAATGAGCACTACTATCGATATCAAAGTTCATTGAAAGTTGCCAAAGAGACCGAACTGCTGATTGTTGTTGGGACTTCCGGTGCAACCAATCTGCCGAATCAGGTTGTATGGAAAGTAGAAAATAACGGCGGCATCATTATTGATATCAATATTGAGCAAAACCCCTTTTCGGACCTGGCTTTAAAAAGCCAACGTGGGTTTTTCATAAAACAACCGAGCAGTAAAGCTTTGCCGAGTATTTTGCAAATATTTCAAGAAATGACATAAAGTCTTCATGAAATGCGGACTAGAGATTCAAACGCTTAAACAGTGCTTCGAGGTATATGGATTTCATTTGTTGACTGGCCATTGCCTGTTTAATGGGCGGAAGTTTCAGAATGACACCTATAACAGCGGCCATAGCACGATGGTTTTGCCACACTTGATTATCAATAATGAAATTTTGTAGCTTGCCCCGTTCAATGGCCATTACCACTACCCGGTGGGCTGTGTTCAGTGGTGTAATCACCCTCTGTGTTCTGGATTGCAGGTTAATGCAATCCTCGGGACAGATTCTTGCACAGACACCGCATCCAAGACAAATTTCCGTATTAATCCGGGCTTTTTTCTTTTTGGGATGGTGGGGATCATTGGCCGAAACCAGGCTCATGGCTTCAACCGGGCATACGGTTACACATTCTCTGCATCCTGTACACGCATCATCTTTAATCTGCGGAATAAAATTGGTGGTATGTACCGGATGTAAAATCGCGAATTTGCGGGCGACAATCATGGCTTCGCAGCAGCATCCGCAGCAATTGCAGATAAAATTCACATCCTTTCTAATATTGTCGCCGAATTGTACTAGATTGTGTGAATAGGCTGTATCCAGCAGTTCCAGGCATTCTAAAACCTCAACCTGGCGTGCAAAACCATGTTTCGTCAGCGAGGCTGCCGTGGTGTTAAAGGTCATGCATATTTGTTTGGGTGCATCACAGTCACGGTCCATATGTGCCATTTTATGGCGGCAATAGCAGGTGCTGATCCCGATGTGTGAGGCGGTTTTAATGACCTCGGTCGCCCTTTCATAATCGAGCACGTGCAGTGCGTTCTCCCTGGAAAGAACCGGCTCATGAACAAAAACGCGCCCCAGCTGTGTTTCTCCAACAAGAAACAGATTCTTGATAAAATCTTCTTCAACATTGATATACTGGTAATAAAGTTCACTCAATAGTTTCTGATCAATGTCGCCTGTTATCCTCATCAGTGAAAATTCAAAAAATCCGGCCATGGGGGGCGGAAGGCAATAAACTTGACGGCCATTCTCCTCGATATCTGTCAAAATAGCCCGGCTGCATAGCCGGTCTAAAATTTTCCGGGCGTTGACTCGATCCATTTTCCATGCCTGACCGGCCTTTTCAGCGGTAAATGGTCTCAGGGGCAGCAGAGATACCAGTTTGGCCTCTTTTTCGCTAAAAAGCATTTCCAGAATCTTATATAACAGTTTTGAAGGAAATACGCCCTGGGGAAACCGATTCAAACGATCCGCAAGCTTAATATACCCTGATTTTATTATGTGGTGAGCCATGGCCGTCTTATATTAGTTCACTATTAACTTTTATCCTGAACGGATGCTTCGCGCCGGTTTATCCGGGTTAGTTCTCAAGTGTTTTCAAATATTCGGATGCTTTCGGGATTTCCCGTTCGCTGAAAACACGGACACCATTTTCTTGCAGAAGGACAGTAGTAACGCCTCTGCCCGGCCTTTTTATTTGGGAAAAACTCCCGTCGTAAATATATGTACTGCCGCATGAAGGGCTCCCATCTTTCAAGACGGCGATCTCGATTTTATTGGAGCGAGCAAGTTCAAGCGCTTTTTTAGCACCATCTAAAAAATATTTCGTCACATCTTGTCCGCTGATGTTCAT
>DAOVAE010000134.1 GCA_030671225.1 Desulfobacteraceae bacterium | reverse complement strand
CATACCGACAGATTGTGATCCCTGACCGGGAAAAAGGAATGCTGTTTTTTTCAACTTCGCCCTCCGTTTACTCATCAAGTTTAAAAAGTTTTCTGGTAATATCGAGACAGACAGATTTGTCTTGATGACGTCCATTACTCTTTAATAAAAGTGTGGGATCATGCAGGATTTTATTTATCATGGCGTTCGTCATTCTGGTAATGGCCTGGCGATCATCATCTGACATGTGTTTTAATAATTGCAGTGTTTTTTTGATTTCCGCTTTTGCAATGCCGTCCATTTTGTTCCTTAGGGCAACAATTGTAGGTGTCACATCCAGGTTTTCATACCACTTTCTGAAACCAATTACAGCCCCGTCTACGATTCTTTCCCCTTTAACGGCCTCCCTGTTGCGATCTTCAATATTTTCCTCAATGACTCCTTGCAAGTCGTCGATGTCATAAACATATGAATTGGTAAGACGGTTTATTTCCGGATCGATATCTCGGGGAACAGCAATATCAATAAAGAAAATGGGACGATTTCGCCGCTGGCGTATAATTGCCTTGACCTGATTGCGTGTAACAACGTAATCGGCCGAACCGGTAGAACTGATAATGATATCAACAATTTGCAAGCTATCTGCAATCTCTTCAAATCGGATCGCTTCGCCCTTGAACCTCTTTGCAAGTTCAACACCGTTTTCAAACGTTCTGTTGGCGACCAAAATATCCCCGGCCCTGTTTCGAACCAAGTGTTCAACAGCCAGTTCAGCCATTTCCCCGGCTCCGATAAGGAGCACCTTTTTCCCTTCCAATGTACCGAATATTTTGCGCCCAAGCTCAATAGCCGCGTAACTTATGGATACCGAATGATCACCGATCCCGGTTTCGCTACGAACACGTTTTGCCACGAGAAAGGTTCGATGAAATAACTTGTTCAGAACGACACCGGATGTCTTTTTTAAAGTAGCAATTTTATAAGCTTCTTTTATCTGACCCAGTATCTGAGGCTCTCCCACAACCATGGAGTCGAGACTCGATGCAACCCTGAAGATATGCCTGACAGCATCATCACCATTATGGATATAAAGGGAATTTTCAAATTCAAGGACAGGCAGTTTTTTAAATTCGGAGAGAAAAATTTTAACAGCCTTGACCGCATTCAATTTGTTCTCTGTTGCCATGAGAATCTCTACACGGTTGCAGGTTGAAATAAGCACTGCCTCGCTGATCACCGGTGATTCTTGAAAAGCTTTTAGGACAGCGGATGTCTCATCTTTGGAGAAGGCGAGGCACTCCCTCAACTCCACAGGCGCTGTTTTATGATTCAATCCCAATAAGATGATATCTAACATATTGCTTTTTAAACGAATTCTTAAATATGATTGCGTATTATAATTTATCTATTCAGTCTATTTATAAGTTTGGGCTCTTTGGTTTCTGTTTATAGCCGGGTAAATTCTCCATGATGTCCTTGTAAAAGAAAGTTGACACCCAAAAAAGTAAATAAAATAACTGCAAAACCGATAATAGCCATAATTGCCGCCCGCCGTCCCCGCCATCCCACAGTGAGGCGCTGGTGGAGCAAGGCTGCATACAAAAGCCACGTTATGCCGGACCAGATTTCTTTGGGATCCCAACTCCAGAACCTGCCCCAGACCGATTTGGCATAGATGAAACCTGTTATAAGTCCCATAGTAAGCATCGTGAAACCTGCAACAATACATGCATATCCGGTTGTATCAAGCAGATCCAAAGACGGAAGACGTCTGAAAAAGAAACCATGATGTTTGGACTTGATGGCATGCTCCTGGAGAAGATATAAGAGTCCAACCCCGCAGGCCAGAGCAAATGACGCCTCGCCGATAAAGATTGTAATGACATGAGCAACAAGCCATATACTATTTAAGATACTGTCGGCCTGATGCGGTGCACTCGGCAACCGGGATGCTATGACCATTACAAGTGTGGCCAGCGGAGCGGCAAATATCCCTAGAATCTTAAAGCGGAACCTGTATCGAAAGATCAGGAAAACACCGGCAATAGTCCAGCTTATTAGGGAAAGTGTTTGGTGAAGATTATTTACAGGAAAATGCCCGGATTGAAAAATCCCGTAACCGATCCATGCCGTATGACATAAAAAGCCGGCTGAAATCAGATAAACCCCTATCTTTTGGAGGTAATCTTTCTGCAGGAAAAGATAGGCCACGTATCCTGCCGTGCTCAGCATGTAGAAGAAAATGGTTATAATAAACAAAATTTCCACGAATTGTACCTATGCATTTTTCAAAACCAAGTTGGATATTGGTTATTTTGCCATTAACTCGTCGAATATATAGCCTTTACCAAGAATCTCTATAAGCAAGGAATCAATGTCTTCTGTTTGGCGTTCTTTAATCATATTAATAAGATCCCTATCGATCAACTGTTCAAAAAGATACTTATGAACCTCGGGTTCGTGATCTTCGCTTAGCAGCTTTTTTCTAATAGTGCCCATAAGCTTCAAAAACTCGCCATATTCTTTTCCGAACTCCTTTTCAAGATCTTTTCGTATCTTTTTTGCAAAAGCAGGGCTTTTCCCGGAAGTCGATATGGCGATTATCAAATCGCCCCTGTTTACAATGGACGGGAGGATAAAATTACAATCTTCGGGGCGATCCGCGATATTGCACAGCATGCCGAGCCGTTCTGTTCCGGTATGGATCTGCCGGTTCAATTCCTGATTGTCTGTTGCGCCAATGACAAGAAACATTTCGTCAAGATCTGTGAGCTTGAAACCCCTTTTTTGTAATTTTATCTGACCGTTATTTGAAAGCTCCTCTATCTTTTCGGTAACCGCCGGGCTGACAACAACGACCCTTGCACCACAGTCAAGTAGTGTCATTACTTTACGGGTGCCGACTGAGCCTCCACCCACAACCAAACAATTTCTATTCTGTATGTCTAAATGTACCGGATAATATTTCATATTTCACGATACAGGATTAAGGTTTCATAATAAAGGATACATGAGGCAAGATTCATGATTCATGCATCATGTTTTAAATCTCTATTTTCATTAGATCCTCTGCAAGGAGCAACGGTCCGGGATAGGTTTTTCGGCACTGTTTCTCGATATCAACTTGGTCGCATTCAGGATAAAAATGTGTCAGGACCAGCTTGCGCACATTTGCCCTGGTTGCAATCTCGCCTGCCAGAGAGGGCGTTAGATGCCCTTCTACCTTCAATTCATCAGGAAGCGCAGATTCGCAAATCAGAAGATCCGCATTTTTTGAAAGAGTGACAAGGTTATCGGAGAAGTCCGTATCTCCTGAATAGACCACCGATTCCCCTCCGGAACCGGTTATTCTGTATGCGATGCTTTCTTCGTTGTGGTTAACAGGCAGTGATTCTACCGTAAAATCATCAAAACTGCACATATCATGAGCATTATTGTCAAGCTCAACAATCTTAATAAGACCAGGCGCAAGTTCTATCCAATAGCCATAGACCATTTTCAGCCTGTCATAAAATTTTGAAAATCCCTTTCCAGCCACAAATGTAAGCGGAAGTTTGCGTCGAGTCCCATCAGGGTATTTGTTGGCGAATAAAAACGGGGCCAGTTCGCCGGTATGATCAGGATGGAAATGGCTGTAAAAAACAAAAGAAATATCAAAAACGTCTGTGTCGGCTTCAAGAAGTCTCCTCATTGTCCCAACTCCTGAATCAAACAGCAGCAATTTGTCCTTTATTTTTATGAGTATTGAGCATGAACTTCGTCTTAGCGAAGGGACACATGTTCCTGAACCTAAGATGGTTACCGATATTCCCATATTATCAGAGCTCATTTTCCCCTGCTCTTTTTTCAATCTTGTTTATGATCCACCTTAAGAGCTTGTTATCATCCTTATAATCTACAACCTCTTTCAGGTATGTAAACGGAATTTCAGCTCGCGCCATGCTTTTGTGACCGCCAGCAGACCCGATT
>DAOVAE010000032.1 GCA_030671225.1 Desulfobacteraceae bacterium | reverse complement strand
CTTGCAATAAGAAAAATTGGTGACAAGTGATACGAATTAATCTGCTACCTTATCGAGCAGCACGTAAAAAAGAGAATATTCGCAGGCAGATCAGCCTCTTTCTCTTATCTTGTATCCTTGTTTTTGCCGCATTGTTCTTTTATAACATGAGCTTGCAGAAGAGGCTCGATGTTTTAGATACAAAGATAAAAAACTCAAAAACAATGTTGGCCAAATTTGAAAAGCAAGCAAGGGAGGCAGATAGAATAAAAAAAGAGTTAAACAAGCTGGAGAAAAAGATAGATGTTATTAAAAGCCTTGAAACCGGTCGCAAAGCTGCAGTGCTCATGCTGGACAATATGACAACAATGGTGGCCCAAAAGACGTCAATTTCTGAATCAGATTTATCACCAAACAAGGATGGCAAGCCTGTTAAGCGACTATGGTTCACCACCTTTCAAGCAAAAGGAGACCATATTGACATTAAGGGGATTGCCCTGGATAACAAAACTGTAGCCGATTTTATGACCCGTCTTGAAGTTTCAAAACTATATAAGAATGTAAATTTAAAGACTATCAAACAAAAAAAGATAAATAAATTAAATCTGAAAAGCTTTGAAATTACCTGTAATAGAGTTGCTTTGGAAAAATCGAAAAATACAAAGGAAAGCTCCTCCATACAGGGTAAAAAATAATGGAAAAGATAGATATCTCTAAATTAACAGAGTGGCTCCTCGAAAAAATCGATAAAATCGGGAAGCTTCCCAGACTTTACAGGATTTTAATATGTTTGGTAATTTTCGTGATGATTATCGGGCCCTTTTTCTATTTTTTGTATCAGCCTAAAATCAAGAAAATTGACGAGTTAAAACAGGAACACGAATTGCTGGAAACAAAGATTGTCAGGGCAAAGGCAAAGGCAAGACAACTTAAACATTTTCAGGACAAACTGAAAAAGGCACAAATGGAATTCAAAATCGCCGTGAAAAAACTTCCCGAACAAAAAGAAATACCTTCTTTGCTGTCGAGCATTTCACGATCAGGTCATGATGCCGGCCTGGAATTTTTGTTATTTGAGCCAAAAGGTGAACGTACTAAAGAATTTTATGCCGAAATTCCTGTATCAATAATAGTTACGGGCAACTATCATAAAACCGCCCTTTTCTTTGACAGGGTTGCAAGGTTACATAGGATTGTTAATATAGACGATATTAAGATGACCAAAACAAAGGGGACCAATAAACTACAAACATCCTGTACGGCTGTAACTTATAGGTTTGTGGAAACTCAACCCAAAAAGCCTTCATGAGCAGAGAAATTAAAAAATAACCATAGATCATGGATAAACTCATTATCATAATACGCAGTGTCATCTGTTTTATCTGTTTCTTTTTTCTTATGGCGGGTTGTGATAAAAAAGCTGAACCGCCTCCAAAGGTCAGGGGGGTTACAAAAAAAATTATCATAGCTAAAAAGGATACATCAAAAACTGACTTAAAACAAGAGACCGCTAAGCCTAAACCGGAAGTTGCATATGATATTTCAAAAGCCGAGGATAGTGTGTCAGACCGGAAACTGGTTGCTTCAGTATCCATGACAGCTGGAAAAATTAAAACACCAATAATAACAGACTTTTACGACTCCGAAGGAAAACTTGATCCATTTGCACCACTGATTAAAGAAAAACCTGTAGTCTTACCTGTTAAGCATAAAAAAGCAGTAAGGCTTAAGATACTTACACCCCTTGAAAAACTCGAATTAGGCCAGCTGAAGCTTGTAGGAATAATACGGGCTGCGAGCGGAAACAAGGCCCTTGTGGAAGAGGGTTCGGGGAAAGGATATGTAATAAAGAAAGGTACATATATCGGAACCCACTCAGGCAAGGTAGCAAAAGTATTGCCGGACCGGATAATTGTCGAAGAAGAGGTTGAAGATATTTACGGAAAAGCTTCTATCCGTAAAATAGAAATTAAATTGAAACCTCCTGGAGAAGAATAACATGAATGGTAAAGTCAAGAAATTGTCAAGGATTGGAGCTACAACTTTCTTTTTGGGAATGTTGGTGACAATTTTTGCAGGATGTGCTTCAAACACCATGGCAGTTAAAGAGACAAAAAAAGATGCCGCCCAATCTGTTGAGCCTAAGCTTATAACCGACATAAGCTTCACCGAGGACTCTGAATCGGCTGTAATATGGGTTAGAGGGAATCGGTTGCTTACCTATACTTCGGTCAAACAGCCCTTCCCTCCGGGCGTTCTCCTTTATTTTCCTGAGACTTCTTTAGACAATATCAATACAGCCTACGCACCGGATAGTGGCATCGTGAGTTCAATTAAAGCTTCTGAATTGACGGCCAAAGGACATACATCCCGAATCGAAATCTTATTAAAGAAAGACTCTTCTTATGAAGTAATCAGAGAAGATACGGGCCTTAGAATATCATTCAAAAAGAAATCTAAAAACTCAGTTTTTGCCGATATAAAATTAGAGAAAAAAGAAAAATCGGACGATAAATCAAAAAATGTAACAAAACAACCGGCATCGTCCGAGCAGGGTGGATTACGTTTGAAAACTGCGGCTGAAGAAAAAGAAATTGCTGAACTTCAGGTTAAAAAAGACCAACCTGCCTGGATTAATCGGATAGATTTTTCAAGTGAAGAAGGAGGCGAATCGACGATTATTATCGGGACCACAATACCAGTCAGGCATGACCTGAAAAAGATAAATAATAAAAAGCTTCTACTCAGTCTTTATAATACAAGGCTTCCGGAATATCGCCAGCGTCCATTGATTACCACACGTTTTCAAAGCGCTGTTGATCGTATAACACCTGTCCAGACACCTGCCATGAAAGACACCTCCGTTGTTACAATTGAACTGCGAGAATCAGTACCCTATTTTGTTGAACAGACGGATGACCTTTTACTGCTCCATTTCGAAGCTTCTTCAATACCACCCAAGCCCCTTGATAAAGCCAAACTTCCTGCCTGGCAAAAGGTTATGACTAAGACGGTTGGTCCAACAGAAGTACAACAGGCTGAAAGGACTGGTGATGTAACGTCTCAGATTTTAACTCCTCAAGCAAAACACAAAACAACTGATAATGCTAAACCGGCTAAGTCGGTAGCAGAAGAAGCCGCTTTAGGTGCTGCCTATGATATTGACCGCCAAAAAACCGTTGATACATACACCGGTATCAGGCAATCTCTCGATTTTTACCGGACGGAGACTAAAAAGAAATATGTTGGGGAAAAAATCGCGGTCGATTTTTATAGAACCAATGTTAAAAACGTATTTCGCATTATTCGGGAGGTAAGCGGGGAAAACTTTGCCATCGACAAGGATGTAACAGGCGAAGTTACGCTGACTCTTGAAAAACCTGTGCCATGGGACCAGGTTCTATCTCTGGTTTTGAAGATGAATCAGCTTGGCTTAAAATATGAAGAAGGTATAATACGGATTGCTACGCTTAACACTCTCGCAAAGGAAGAAGATGCAAGAAAAGAAAAGCTGTTAGCAAAGCGGGAGGCCGAGAATCAGGAAGAACTCATTACTGCATTTATGCGTATCAGTTATGTAGATGCCGGGGAAGTCGCCCAACATATTATCAGTTCGCCACGTGGCAAAGTAACCGTTGATACAACCAACAATATGATTGTCATGTCGGATGTGGCGCGCGCGATTAAACGAGCCAGGCAAATAGCTCAGAAACTCGACAGGGTAACACCACAGGTTCTCATTGAAGCCAGGATCGTGGAAGCCTCCAGCAGCTTTTCAAGAGATCTTGGAGTTTCTCTGTCAGGATTTGTAGGTCCATTCGGAAGCGACACTACTACAGTTATTCCTTTTGAAGCAACAAATCCACCTACGTCTTCTCTTGGAAGTTTGGGTTTTAATTTCGCCAAGCTGACCGGCACTCCAATGGTGTTGAACGCCACCATAGAGGCGGCTGAAAGTGAAGGACAGGTTAAGATAATCTCTACACCTAAAATTTTAACACTCGACAATAAAACAGCGATGATCAAGCAGGGTTTAGCCTACCCGTATAATAAACTGGATGCTGATGGAAATACAATAACAGCGTTTCAAGACATCGCCCTTGAGCTTGTAGTTACACCGCATGTGACCCCTGATAATCGCATTTCAATGAATATTACAGTAAAAAATAATGAAATCGGTGCTATCATTAATAATCAGGTATCATTTACCACCAAGGAAGCTAATACCGAACTTTTGGTAAATGACGGTGATACGGTGATAATCGGCGGCATCAGGAAAACAAGAAAAGATACAGGTGAGAGTGGGATCCCCGGACTGATGAAAATACCGGTTCTTGGCTGGCTCTTTAAATCGAAATCCAAATCAGATGACATGGAAGAGTTGTTGATATTTATTACCCCCAGGATTGTTCAGCTTGAACAACGCATCATACAGGATGATCTGTAAGATTTTTCATTCCCGAAAATTTCTCATTTTTTGAACCTCTTGTTCCGCTTTCCGGGCAAAGGCGCTGTCAGGAGCAAACTCAACGGCTTTTTTATAAAATTTATAAGCCTTTTTATAGTCACCCGATAAGGTATAGGCCTGGGCCAGATCGAAATATAATTGCCCAAAACGCGGATATTCTTTAACTGCTTTTTCAAGTGTTGCCACTGCCTCCAAACTCCTGTCCATAGCAATATACGTCTTGCCTAGACCGACCAGAGCATTGACAAACTTGGGTTTAATCTCAAGGGCATTAAGATAGTACTTTTCAGCATGTGCATACTCTTTCTTGTTGTAGTAGGCCCATCCCAGATTGGAAAGAGCAAAGTGAGGAGTAGCATATAGGAGATTTCCGGCAACTTTCTTGAAATACATAATAGCAGTATCCCATTCTTTTTTATTGAGATAAGCCGTCCCCAGGTTATTCATGGCAGGAGCGTAATCGGGTTTCATTTCAATGGCCTTTTTGAAGTGTTTAACTGCAAGATCCATTTTTTTCATGGCCATGTAAGTGAGGCCGAGGTCGTTTTGAAGATAGGGATCGCCTGGATAAAGAGTCTCTGCTTTAAGAAATTCTCCTAAGGCTGCGGTATAATTACCCTGATTGTAATAAGCTTCACCAAGATTCCTTGAAGCTTCGGCCTGTTTTTTTCGCACTTCCATATTTGCCGCACACGAAACAATACCGAATATCAAAAACACAAAAACTGTCCAAGCAAGCCGATATGTTTTCATTTTTTTACCTTATGAAGATGAGCTTTGCAAAATGTCCCTTTTCTTCTCCCGCCAACGGCAGGACGCCCGGCCCAAATATTATGTGATTTTTTTCGACGGTTCGATCATAATGATCTTAACACCTTGATTTGTTAAAAATTGGATTATCTCGTTATGCAGGGTGGTAAATGAAAGAAGTATTCTTGGTTTCCCTGCACCGGCAACCAGAAAACCGGGTATTGTCAAAGTGGTATTATGGATGGCAGGTCTTCTGGCTGCAAGAAAAGTTGGACCATTTGTATAACCAATATCCATGGCGTCGAGAATCTTTTGTATTATGATATGAAAATTATCATTATCTTTTATCTGGATGATGTTAAAGCCGGTCTTTTCGATGGCATGAACGGCATCGCCGTAAAGATCTCCAAAGTCTATAAGGAATGGGTTCCCGTCACTTCTGGTGACTAGATTTGAAGCAGCCTTTATTTGAATTCCGGCATACGGGAATGAAATGCTGACATTTGGTGCATACTTGTAACCCATGGCCGTCATCAAATCATTTACAAAGGTTTTATGATCTGAAAAAGCGATGATACCCACATGTTCAGCCGATTTATTATAAAGGAAATTATTAGATTTCTGCCCGGCAGTATTTTTATCTTTGAGAATTTCTTTTAAAATGATATTATTTTGGTCCAGGTAGCGTAAAATTGATCCCGGTGTAAACTCGCCCGGATTATCAATAAACGATATGCAAAGATGACGCACTCTATTTCCCGCTTCAGCAGACTTATCATATATCCATTTCCCCCGGACCTCAACCTTGACACCATGATCTAAAAATGACAGATGGTTTTTTGAAACATCTTTCCCAAAGCTTTGAAAAACAGCATCAAAGACCTGTTCCATAGAATAGCCGGGTGCAATTCGAACAATATACAAATGCCTCCAGAAAGATTTGATAAAATCAAGCTCAGATTCCTGCTTTTTATCGGTCATGGAAAAAATTATCCGGGTTCTATCTTCGAGCTCTATGAAAGGAAACAGGGAAAGGTCTAGTTCAAAATCCCTCCGGTCCGTTCTTGGAAAGTAGTAAACACCTTTATTATAAAGTTTCGCATCCAGCACCCGAGCAACTTCCGACAAAAGAGACTTTGGTTTCTTATCCCAATCAGCTGAAACAGATGATTCCAATGTTTTTTTATTAGCTATAATTGAACTATTTGAGTCTGCCTGATTTTTATTATTGGCTGAACTTCCAAACAGGGATTGATACAACGGCTGGTTTAAAATGTTTGGATCTGGGATAAGGATAGTTTGGCCGGAATAGATGCGATTCAAATCTTTGATATCAGGGTTGATCAGCCTAAATAGTTTTATGCCCTGTTTGTATGATTCTGTGCCGAAAGGACCGTATTTCGTAGAAATAATAATCGATATACAATCTCCCTTCTGGACGGTATATTTTGCTGAATACTTTTTTAGGGCCTCAGGTATGTTGGGAATGTTCATAAAGGGAATTGTAACTACACCTGAAGATTGTCCAGGCATGGAACCCTGTTTTAATTTTTTTAAAGGAATAATAATATGCTGGCCGGGACGTACTCGGTCTACGTTATGTATATGCGGATTTATCCGTTTAAATATCCTCAAGAATTCCGGAAAATCCTTTTGAGCAATTTCCCCTTTTTGTCTGATGAGTTTGTAGATCCAGTCGTTTTTTTTCACAACATAAGGATCACATAATATGTCCCAGCCTCTGTCATATCGGATGATATAGTTTTTATACAAAATAGCATTATATGCAGAACCGGGAAAAATCAGGCATGCCAAAATGATTGTCACCAAAAAGACGGATACTAAAAATGCCCCTTGGGATTTCATGCTTTCAGCCTCTTTTTGAGACTTAAATTCTTTGCTATTTCTTCAGATACACGTTTGATAAACCGCTCGAAATCTGCGCTTTGCAACGGTTTGCCCGGAGCAGGAACATTTTTGAGATCCTTTGGATGGACATAAACAGGGGTGTTAATAAGATCCGGGTTTGGAGAAATTTCGAATTCTGCTGGGAAACTCTTTTGAAAATACATCTCCTGAAAACCCGAAAACTTGAGTGAATGAGCAGTTGAATCGACGATGGCAATATCATTTTGCCCAACAATTTTTTGCTTGCGAGCGACAATCAGACCGGCAAGAGATTCGCCGCCATGGGTACAGACAATATTTCCATTACGGTTAGCCAGAAGTTCCCAGTCCATTATAGACTGTTCGGTAACCTCTACAAAAAAGACATTCTGCCTGCCTGACAATCTGTTATAAAGATCCACCAGATGAATCACTCTCGGCATTGAAACAGGATTGCCGATCATGGCTGCCTGGGCTACGCTCGGCTTAACGGTTATTGGAATAAATTTTCGTTTTGCAGCATCAGGTTCCAGGTAATAGCGGTAAACAGGGTTGGCATGTTCTGACTGAACACCCAATATTTTCGGTAAAGAATTTATAATGCCGGTCTCATAAAATTTCAAAAACCCGCTTATTACAGCAGTAATATTGCCGGCATTACCGATCGGGACAACTACTACTTTGTTTTCCATGTCATACTCAAATACCTGTGCGATTTCATATGAATATGACTCCTGCCCAAGTATCCGCCAGGCATTTTTAGAGTTCAAAAGTGCGACATTATAATTTTCCGACAGGGCTTCAACAACCTTCATGCAATCGTCAAACACACCCGGCATCTCAAACACAGCGGCGCCACTTCCCAGAGGCTGGGAAAGTTGCTGCGGTGTCACCTTCTTATGGGGTAGAAGCACTGCGGATTTAACATGAGGTTGAAGAAAGGATGCATACAAGGCTGCGGAAGCCGAGGTATCCCCGGTGGAAGCACATATGGCAAGTACATCGGAAGTATGACCTTTTTGAACCAGATAGTTGATATAGCTCAATGCGCTGGCCATCCCCCTGTCCTTAAATGAGGCGCTGGGATTCTGACCGTCATTTTTAAAGTAGAATTTAAGGTTTGCTTTTCCCTGTAGGAAATCGTTTGCTTCCACAACAGGAGTGTGCCCCTCACCAAGATAGATCACAGATTCGAGCGGTATAACAGGCCCTATAAATTCATGATAAAGATAGATTCCCTTTAGTGCCGGGATTGTGAGCATCTTGCGATAATCAAAAATCTTGCGCCATATCCTACCCGGGATCTTTTTTAAGCGTTCAAAATGTTCATCGAATATCAGAAGCAACTGTCCGCAACCCGGACAGGTATAGAGCAGTTCATCAATACCGTACTCCCGGCCACAGCCAAGGCACCGATAAATTAGTTTGCCATGGTGTTTCGGAATAATAAAGGATTTAATCTCTTTTGGAAAATCTTCTGGTTTCACGGCGATATTTTTTCAATTCCGCCCATATAGGGTCTCAGGGCTTCGGGAATAAGAACGGATCCGTCAGCCTGCTGGAAATTTTCAAGTAACGCGGCCACCGTTCGTCCCACAGCAAGCCCGGATCCGTTGAGGGTATGTACAAGTTCGGTACCCTTTTTACCTTTTCTTTTTAACCTGATATTGGCGCGTCTGGCCTGAAAGCTCTCAAAATTACTGCACGATGAGATTTCTCTGTAAACATTTTGCGTGGGCATCCAGACTTCAATATCATAAGTTTTTGCTGCGGAAAAGCCTATGTCACCGGTACACAGGTTAATAACCTGATATGGAAGATTCAGTCTTTGTAATATTGTTTCTGCATTATTTAACAGTTTTTCCAGCTCATCGTACGAAGTTTCTGGCACAGTGAACTTTACCAGCTCAACCTTGTTAAACTGGTGCTGG
>DAOVAE010000098.1 GCA_030671225.1 Desulfobacteraceae bacterium | reverse complement strand
CGCTCGCGAGGAAGGATTTGATGCCATAGCTGCGGTTTTCGAGGCAATTGCAGTGGCCGAAAAACAGCATGAGAAAAGGTACGTAGACCTTGCGGCAAACATCGAAGCCGGCCGTGTTTTTAAAAGGGATGAAAAGACTGTGTGGCGTTGCCGAAACTGTGGCTATCTCCAGGAAGGGAACGAAGCACCTGAGGCATGTCCGGCATGTGCTCATGAACAGGCCCATTTTGAACTGCTTGGGGAAAACTGGTAATTTTTTTCAGGACACAGATAAACACAGATTATCAAGATGTTTAATAAAAAACTATCTGTGAAAATCTGCGAAAATCTGTGTCCTATCTTTTTAAAAGGAGGAGGTAAAAATGGCAAAAAGACTTGAAATATACAAATGTGAAACATGTGGGAATATCATTGAAGTCCTCCATGGTGGAGAAGGAGAACTAGTCTGTTGTGGACAACCGATGGTCCAGCTTGTAGAAAACACTGTTGATGCAGCCAAAGAAAAGCATGTTCCGGTGATTGAAAAAGTTGAAGGCGGTGTGAAGGTTAAGGTGGGAGAAGTTGCCCACCCAATGGAAGAGAAACACTGGATTGAATGGGTTGAAATCATTGCAGACGGCAAGGCATATAGGCAGTTTCTCAATCCCGGTGAAGCACCTGAGGCCATCTTCAATGTGGAAGCTGACCAGATAACAGCGCGTGAGTACTGCAACCT
This sequence comes from Desulfobacteraceae bacterium, assembly GCA_030671225.1. GTDB lineage: Bacteria > Desulfobacterota > Desulfobacteria > Desulfobacterales > UBA11574 > DAOVAE01. The sequence goes on along the minus strand of DAOVAE010000098.1, from coordinate 4,585 downwards.
TCATGGGTTATGGAAAGCATAAAGCACCAACATATAAAGAGAAAGGAGAAGAACTATGTCAGAAAAAAAGTACAAAGTGAGGGCTGAGTGCCCGCATTGTGCTTGTGGGACGGTCAGTCATTTGAGTCCGGAGACATTACGTGAAAAATTTATTGGTAACGAAGAAGAGATTGACGTTCTCTGCCCTTTTTGCGCAACCGAGCATAAGGGTACAGTTGAAGAAGAAAGTTAAAAGGGGGTGATCATATGGCAAGTTGGAAATGTGGAAATTGCGGATATACGCTGGAGGCCGATACACCACCTGATCAGTGTCCATCCTGCAAAGAGAAATGTGAGTTTTTGGATACCACCTGTTATACCCCTGATTGCCCGCCGGGAGGTATTGACGAACGGATAAAATAAAGGAGTAAGCAGCATGCCCAAAGCACTTATTGTATATGCCACAAGAATAGGAGAAACAAAAAAAATTGGTGAACTAATCGCTGAAGGAATTAGATTCTCCGGACATGAGGCAACGCTTTCAAAAGTCAATGACATAAAAAAGGAAACAGATCTCCAGGGCTATGATGCCCTTGTCTTTGGGTCGGCCACTTATCATGGGGACATGATGCAGGGGATGAAAACCATGCTTTTTCTGGCCGAGAAAGCCGAACTCGGAGGCAAAGTAGGAGGCGCTTTCGGTGCTTTCGGGTGGAGCGGAGAAGCCCCGGATCGTATTTTTGACACCATGAAGAACATTTTTAAAATGGACATGGTCGGCGGTTCTTTAAAGCTTAAATCCAGCTCTCTCGGAGGAGGGATTCAAATGGCCCATGATTACGGCCGTGAAATCGCCGAAAAACTATAAGTGTGGCCTAAAGGAAATCTTTATCGATAAAATCTATCATTTTTTTTAGCGGTGCAGTCCGCCGCCGTACTTTGGCGGATTACATAAATTTGCGAAGCAATTTTATTTAAGGAGGAAGTTATGTCTACACCAAAACATTGCCCTGGTTTTGCAAACTTTAAAACACTTTCGTCATTTAGCTGTAAATGTCCAAACTGTGGACGGGAAAAAGAAATCTTTTCAGATGAATTTGACAGGACCCATTTGTGTGACGGTTGTGGAGAACAAATTGATTTTACGCAGTGTACTTTGGAGGGAAAAGCATAACCCAGATTTATCGAAATGATTGTCATCTGTCATTAGATTGCGGCACTAGACCAACGATAAATTACGAAAGGCCATTTCTTACAGAAGGAGGCGCTAATGGATGTCGTGTTGCTTTCACGGCTGCAATTTGCGGTTGCTACCATGTTTCATTTTCTGTTTGTCCCTTTTACCCTGGGGCTATCGGTTTTGGTGGCATTCATGGAAACCAAATATGTCAAGACCGGGGATGAGACTTACCTTCGAATGACGAAATTCTGGGGTAAACTGTTTTTGATCAATTTTGCATTGGGCGTTGTCACAGGAATTACGCTTGAATTTCAGTTCGGAACCAACTGGTCGAGATATTCAGCCTACGTGGGTGATATATTCGGATCACTTCTGGCCATCGAGGCCACCGCGGCTTTTTTCTTGGAATCGGTCCTCATCGGTGTCTGGATTTTCGGCTGGAGAAAACTGTCTAAAAAGGCCCACGCTGCGGTCATGTGGCTGGTGGCCTTCGCCGGAACCCTTTCCGCAGTCTGGATCCTCATTGCCAATGCCTGGATGCAAAACCCGGTTGGATTTACACTCCGGGACGGCAGGGCCGAACTGGTCGATTTTACTGCTGTTTTGTTCCAGAAATTTGCCATTCTTAAATTTATCCACACGGTCAGCGCGGCGTATGTGCTCAGCGCCTTTTTTGTCATGGGTGTCAGCGCTTATCATCTGTTAAAGAAAAAGAATATCGAATTCTTCACCCGGTCATTCAGGATCGCCCTGGTATTCGGTCTTGTCTTTTCTTTGATCGTGGTGATTATTGGCGACTTGAACGGCGTGATTGTGGCTGAAAAACAGCCGACCAAACTGGCTGCCATGGAATCTCTGTGGGAAACCACCACCAGAGCTCCGGTCTATCTCTTTGCCCTGCCTGACGAGGAAAACGAAAAAAATAAAATAGAAATCGGCGCTATACCCGGCCTGCTCAGCCTTCTTGTATTTCACGACATAGATGCAGAGGTAAGAGGGCTGAAGGCCTTTCCCAGGGAAGAGAGACCACCGGTACTGATTACTTCCTTTGCATTTAAAGGCATGGTCGGATTAGGATTTTACTTTATGCTCGTCACAATCATCGGATGGTTCAAACGTAACCGCCTGGTTGACAGCCCAAAATTCTTAAAACTGATGCTCTTATCCATCCCATTGCCGTATATTGCTATAGAATTGGGGTGGGTTGTGGCGGAAGTGGGTCGCCAGCCGTGGATTGTTTACGGCCTGATGAAGACATCGGATGCAGTATCTCCGATCGCTGGCTCTCAGGTTCTGATATCTCTTATTGCATTCATTATTGTTTACAGTCTTCTTGGAGCGGTCGGTTTCTATCTGATTGCAAAAAATGCCAAAAAAGGTCCCGAACCCGCATCCGATTGATGATTTTTGATTGACGATTGACAATTAAATAAAATTTTAAATCTTAAATCCAAACAATATTCAATATTAAGTTTTTAATTATATTGGGGGTAAGAATGGTTTTACAAACAATATGGTTTTTCTTATGGGGCCTTTTATGGGCCTTATTTTTCATGACGGATGGATTCGATTTCGGGATAGGAACTCTTTATCCGTTCCTTGGAAAAAGTGACGAGGATAAACGGATCATGATTAATTCTATCGGACCGCTCTGGGACGGTAACGAGGTCTGGCTGATTACTGCAGGCGGTGTTACCTTTGCGGCCTTTCCAACAGTATATGCCGTAATGTTTTCATCCTTGTATTCGGCCTTGATGTTGATCCTTTTTGCCCTGATTCTGCGCGGGGTCTCTTTTGAATTTCGAGGCAAGGTTGATGATCCGCGATGGCGAAAAGTCTGGGATACATGCATTTTTATCGGCAGTTTTACGCCGGCCCTTCTTTTTGGAGTGGCCTTTGCAAATATTTTCAAAGGAATTCCCATAGATCATAACGGCGTTTATCATGGAACGCTATTTACGCTCTTAAACCCTTACGGGCTCCTTGGCGGCGTGCTCTTTGTAATGCTTTTTCTTGTACACGGTGCTTTATGGCTGGCTATCAAGACGGAAGGTGATCTGCATGACAGGGCTGCTTCCGTTGCCAATAAGCTCTGGTCGGTGCTTCTTGGAGTGGTGGTGATTTTCCTTGTCGCCAGCAGGTTCTCCACCCGGCTATATGACAACTATGTTGCGCATCCCGCCTTTTTTTTAGTGATACTTATTACTGTTTTTGCCCTTTTGGGCACAAAATTTTTTCTGGCAAAGAAGGCATTTTTCAAGGCCTGGTTCGCCTCGGCGCTCACCATTGTGGGATCAACGTTTTTCGGTATTGTCGGGCTTTACCCAAACCTGTTCCCATCGAGCATTAATCCACGATTCAGCCTTACGGCTCACAATGCATCTTCAAGCCCTCTTACCTTGAAGATCATGCTGATTGTGGTAACAATTTTTATACCTATTGTAATTGGATATCAGATTTGGGCATATACCCTGTTCAAAGGCAAGGTGACTAAAGAGGATCTTGCTTATGAAGAGGCATATTAGCCCAAATTTTTTAAGAAGGTTTAAAAATAATCACGAAAACACCCCGGTACGATTGTAACGAGGCTGGATTTACAGAGCAGCGCAATATTGAAAGCACCAAATAGTTTAGGAATAGTCAAAAATGTTTGTATTAGGATTACAGGGTAGTCCCCGGAAAAAAGGGAACACCAATTATCTGCTCACCACGTTCATGAACGAAGCAGAAAAAACAGGCGCTCGTACCCATATTATTCAAGTAGCCCAAAAGAATATTAAACCTTGCATAGGCTGCGGATTTTGTGAAAAGACTGGTTATTGTGTTACTCAAGACGACGATATGAAGCCTGAAATTTACCCTTTGCTTCGTGAAGCGGATGTGATCGTATTGGCCTCCCCTATATACTTTTATAACGTTACTGCCCAGATCAAAGCGCTCATTGACAGGAGCCAGGCCCTATGGTCTCGAAAATACAAATTAAATCTTATTGATCCGGGCAGAAATTACAGGCGCGGCTTTTTATTGTCCTTGGGGGCCACCAAGGGGAAAAACCTTTTTGAAGGCGTTCATCTGACCGCCAAATATTTTTTTGATGCAGTCGCCGCCAGCTATGAAGGCGGCCTAACGTATTGGCGCATCGAAAACCAAGGGGAAATGGAAAAGCATCCAACCGTTCAGCAAGAAGTAAAAGAAGCGGTCAACAGGCTTTTATCGCCCTTGCTTGGAAGGCAAAAGATACTGTTTGCCTGTCGCGAAAATGCCTGTCGCAGTCAGATGGCTGCGGCTTTTACCCAATATCTGGCTGGAGATAAAATTGAAGCTTTGTCCGCAGGCAGTGAACCCGCAGACAAAATTAATCCTGACATGGTAAAGGTCATGCAGGAAAAAGGAATAGACATGGCATTTCGCATAACCCAGTCCCTG
>DAOVAE010000046.1 GCA_030671225.1 Desulfobacteraceae bacterium | reverse complement strand
ACTTCTCTTATCATCCAGAAGACTTTAAAGGACCTTTCTACTTTAGGACCTAACCCGACGGTTTGATCCCGCTTCTAACATTAAAAAAAGGGTGACACTTTAGTTTTTTGAAAATATTACCGCTTCAGGTATAATTTAATTTTATACTGAAAAAACTCGCGGATAACGGCTCGTAATGAAAGAACCCGCCCGGGCTATTAATAAAGGTTTTTGTTTTAAGAGGATGATTCATCTTTAAACCAAATCGCTTATGGTTCTTTCATAACGATCCTTAATCCACTCAAACAGTTTCCAGCATAAAATTTAATCATACCTGAAGCTCGTTTGAAATCGATTTGTTGCAAAGAACTAAACTAATACAAAAAAGGATATTCACAATGATAGTAGGTGAACAAAAATCGATAGCAGAAATAAAAGAAATCACAGCGCCATACAAGAAAGTTCTTATCATGGGCTGCGGCACCTGCGTCAAAACCTGCTTTGCCGGAGGAGAGGATGAAGTTGCAACACTCGCATCAGCTCTGAGACTGGCTTGCAAAAAGGACGGCTGCCAGATCGAAATAGAAGAACTTACCATTGAGCGCCAGTGCGAAGACGAGTTCATACAGGAGGGGGCTCCAGCCGTCGGCCGCAACGAGAGTGTCTTATCTTTAGCCTGTGGCGCAGGAGTGCAGGCCCTTGCCAGGCGGTTCGCAAAAGTCCCGGTACTGCCGGGTGTAAACACGACGTTTATCGGAGTTCTCGAAAAGCAGGGCATCTTTACAGAAGAGTGCTCCGGCTGCGGCAATTGTAGACTTGACGTATTCGGGGGAATTTGTCCGGTAACTCGATGCGCTAAAAAGCTCTTGAACGGTCCGTGCGGCGGGTCCCAGGACGGCAAATGCGAGATCAACCCGGAAACCGATTGCGCCTGGCAACTGATTATTGAACGGCTTAAGGCTTTTGGACAGATGGATAATTTAAGAATTTATATTCCCCCTCAGAATTGGTGCACCAGCCTTTCAGGAGGCCCCAGAAAACTAGTCAGAGAGGATCATATGATATGAGTATGGAAACACCAAGCAAATTACAGCAAATTTTATCAAAAGGAGAGTTTGCAGTTACGGCCGAATGCGGTCCTCCTCGGGGGGCCAACCCCGAAGTCATACGGGAAAAAGGAAGGGTATTAAAAGGATATGCAGATGCGGTGAACGTTACTGACAATCAGACCGCTATTGTGAGGATGTCAAGCATCGCTGCCTGCTGTCACCTTTTACAAATCGGATTGGAACCTGTGGTTCAAATGGTCACCAGGGACCGTAACCGGATCGCCCTGCAATCGGACATTATGGGAGCCTATTCATTAGGCATTAAGAACATTCTTTGCCTTTCGGGAGATCATCAAAGCTTTGGCAGCCAGCCGGATGCCTTAAATGTCTTTGATATCGATTCGATGAACCTGATCAGAACAGTGCAGACAATGCGTGATAAAGGTAAAGATATGAGCGGATTTGAGTTAAACGAATCCCCCCGGATGTTCATTGGCGCTGCCGCCAATCCGTTTGCCGATCCTTTTGAATATCGCATAATTCGACTGGCCAAAAAAATCGATGCCGGTGCTGATTTCATTCAGACCCAGTGCATATACAACATGGATCGTTTCAAAGAATGGATGAAAATGGCTCGGGAAGAAGGGTTGACCGAAAAAGTTCACATCCTTGGAGGCGTAACCCCTTTAAAATCTGCCGGCATGGCCAAATTTATGAATAACAAAGTGGCCGGCATGGACATTCCCGAGTCTTTGATTAAACGAATGGCGGGCGTCCCCAAGGAAAAAGCTATTGAAGAAGGGATCAAAATATGTCTGGAAACCATTACCGAGCTGCGTGAGATGGAAGGGATACACGGCGTTCATATCATGGCCATCGAATGGGAAAAAATAGTAAGCCGGATCGTCGAGGAGGCCGGACTTCTGCCAAGACCGCTGTTATTGATGATTGACGATTGAAAACTTTCACCTAAAACCATTAACAAGTAACAAATAACGGAGCAGTTTATGCCCAAGAAGTATCATATTCCAATTAAGACAGCGCCGCCTCGGTTTCATCCCATCGGCAAATACGCCACGGTTGAATTCCGGGAAGATTGCGCCGGCAGCTGTAAAGAATGCGTAAAGAAAAAATGCGTCTATGGTATTTTCAAAGAGAACTATGAGCATTTCAGCACCATGGACGAACCTGTATACCTGTATACCTGTAAGAGCTGCTTTCGTTGTGTCCAAGAATGCACCCGAGGAATCTTTTCCCGAGTAATCGATCCTGATTATAGAACTCTGGGAGACGATTACTGGAGTCCGGATATTATCAACAGTCTCTGGTATCAAGCGCATACCGGCAAGATTCCGGTTTCCGGGGCGGGTTATCGCGGTCCTTTTGTTGGCGCCGGCTTTGACTCCATGTGGACCGACATGTCTGAGATTGTTCGCCCTACAAGGGACGGCATCCATGGCCGGGAGTATATCAATACCAGCTTTGAACTCTCACGCAGGACTACGCCCCTGGTGTTTAATGAAGATATGACGTTAGCCTCGGACGTCCCTTCACTTTTGGAAATTCCGGTACCTTTGCTGTTCCGCTTGCCGACGAATCTTATCTTAAATGAAAAAGTCCTAATATCGGCGGCAAAGGCAGCGCAGGTTCTGGGTTCCTTAATGTTAATCCGACCCCAGGACTGTACAGAAGCTTTGCATCCATACGCTAAGAGTCTTATTCCTTGTTTAACATGTGACAATTACAAGGAGTACAAAGAGCTTATCCTCAAAAGCCGTGTAGTGGAGCTGGCCGACTCCCCTGATATCGAAAAAACTATTAATAAAATTCGTGTAATAAAACCGGAAATTTTTCTTATCATTAGCATTCCGATGGATGCCGATGCCAAATCCCACGCTTTGAAACTTGCCTATACCGATGTGGATACACTTCATTTTTTCGCCAACGAACACGGGAATGAACTTAATACGGAAAATCCCCGGTTTATAAAGGAAATGATTCGTGAAGTTCACCTTGAGCTTGTCGATAATTCAATCAGGCAAAAGATTAATCTGCTCTTTTCCGGAGGAATCGCCATGGCCGAGCACATGGCAAAAGCAATTATTTGCGGGGCTGACGGCGTGATCGTGGACTTCCCTCTGTTGATTGCTCTGGAATGCCGTTTATGTTACCGGTGCCGGAATGATTTGCCCTGCCCGGTAAAAATTGACGATCAAATCGATCCGGAATGGGGCAGCCAGCGAATGGTCAACCTGATTGGGGCCTGGCACAACCAGCTCATTGAGGTCATGGGCGCCATGGGAATCCGTGAAGCCAGAAGACTGCGGGGCGAAGTCGGTCGCTCCATGTGGTTTGAGGATCTTGAAAAGGAAAACTTCGGTCCCATCTTCGGCCAAAGAAAAATAGCAGGATTCATATAACATATGAGTAATATAAAGAATAATTTTAAATTACCTGAAATTGTTGAAACTCCGGCCCGATTTCGTAACCCCATCGGCAAATATACCATCAGACGAAACGCCCGGTGTATATCATGTGGTCTGTGTGCGGAGCTTTGCCCATATGGGGTGCATCCGAGATATGACAATTACTCCAGGCCGCTGCGTCCAAAGGATTATAGGTGTATCGGCTTTAAATGCAAGAAAAATGATTTCTTCTGCATAGACCGCTGCCCTGAACAGGCTCTGACTCTGCGTCGCAATCCGATCCTGGATACCCTGGGAGATTACCGCTGGACGGCAGAGATGCTGATCGGGCACTGGGAAATGGCGGAAATCGGAAACTCGCCGGTGGTGGATCTGGAATACAATCTGGGCAACTCCGGCGGCGGATTTGATAAAATTCGCTTTAAAGTGCCGGATCCAAGTGATTATCTGGACTTAAGGGATGAGGATATTGACACCAGTATCTCTTTGAACAAACGTGGTGACGGACGGCCTGAGAAAATAAATTCCATTCCGTGTTATGGCGGCGGTATGTCATACGGCTCCACAGCCTTGTCGGTCATGGTCGGCAGAGCTCGTGCCGCTAAACTGCTCAACACACTGACCTGTACAGGAGAAGGAGGTTATCCTCAGGAACTGGTTCCATATGCCGATCACGTCATAACCCAGATAGCAACAGGTCTTTTCGGAGTGAGGGAGGAAACAATCCTTTATACGCCGATGGTGGAATTCAAGTACGCCCAGGGCGCCAAGCCCGGACTGGGAGGCCATCTGTTGGGCGACAAGGTGACTCCGGAAGTGGCGACTATGAGGGAGACGGTAGCCGGGAATGCGCTCTTTTCTCCTTTTCCGTTCCATAGCGTCTATTCTGTTGAAGATCATAAAAAGCATGTCGACTGGGTTAAAGAAATCAACCCAAAAGTGCTGGTCTCCGTGAAAGTCTCCACACCCACAGACGTTGACATGGTGGCGGTGGGTAGCTACCACGCAGGAGCGCATGTTATCCATCTTGATGGAAGCTACGGTGGTACCGGCGCCGCGCCGGATATCGCTAAAAAAAATATTGCCATGCCGATTGAGTATGCCATTCCCAAGGTACACAAATTCTTGCAGGAAGAAGACATACGGGATGAAATATGTCTGATTGCCAGCGGCGGTATTCGTAATGCAATGGATGTGGCCAAGGCTATCGCCCTTGGAGCTGACGGAGTTGTCATCGGAACCGCAGAACTGGTTGCCCTCGAGTGCGTTCGCTGCGGTCATTGCGAAAGCGGTCGGGGCTGTGCTCGCGGCATTGCGACCACAGATCATGAACTCGGGCACATTATTAGCGAGAACTGGGCCACTCAACGCATCGTCAACATGTACATGGCCTGGCGAAAGCAGTGGTGCGAAATTTTGAGACAATACGGTTTAAAGAGCATCAGAGAACTGGTCGGCCGCACCGATCTGATTGTACATCTCGACTACCTTGATGAGTTAGAAAGGGCAAAATACCAACCGGCACCTCAGGAACAACTGATTATATAGGCACTAAATGCTTTAACAGACACTAAATTGTCATTACAATATAATATTTTGTATTAAAGGATCGAAAAAGCAATGTATTACAGCAACAATTCAACCATTGATAAAATACTGTCATCCAGGGCCAAGCTGCCCCGCGAGAATATTCGCTACAAAAAATCCGCGGAAGAGGGAGGCTGCGGTGTAACCGGATTCATCTCTTCGATTCCGGTTCGCGGCCGCCATATATATGAACCTTCGGTTCAGATGCACAATCGCGGTAACGGCAAGGGCGGCGGCATCGCCGCAGTCGGTCTATCCGCCGAGGATCTCGGCGTAAGTCAAGAGGTTCTGGATACTCATTATCTGCTGCAAATTGCCCTGCTCGATCCAAAATCCCGCCCCGAAGTTGAAGCTTCCAATATCGAGCCGTTCCTGGAAGTACATAAAGCCGAACGTATTCCCACTCTGGACGATTACCGGGAAGTAGACGGATTAGAGATCAAACCTCCGGATGTCTGGCGATATTTTGTCAGAGTCAAAAATGACGCGCTGGAACGCTTTGTCGAAGAAAATAAATTTCAGGATTTGAAACCCGGCAGGGCTGAAGATGAATTTATATATCAAAACTCCTTTCGCCTTAACCAGAAGTTTTATTCTTCTTTGGGCGTTCAGCAAGCTTTTGTTCTTTCTCACGGCCGCAATATCATGATTTTAAAAATCGTCGGCTATGCCGAGCAGGTCACCCAGTACTATCTTCTGGAAGATTTCAAGGCCCACGGCTGGATTGCGCATCAGCGGTACCCCACCAAGGGAAGGGTCTGGCATCCCGGTGGTGCCCATCCTTTCATCGGTCTGGATGAGGCTCTGGTCCACAACGGCGACTTTGCCAACTATCATGCTGTCAGTGAATATCTGAAACAGAATAACATCTTTCCACAATTTTTGACGGATACCGAGGTCTCCGTCCTGTTGCTCGACCTGTTAAACAGGACCTTTGGATATCCGCTGGAATACATTATCGAGGCTCTGGCGCCAACCTCTGAATATGACTTTGATCTATTATCGCCTGAAAAACAGCATATTTACCGATATATCCAGGCAGCACATATTCATGCTTCTCCGGACGGCCCCTGGTTCTTTATCATTGCGCGCAACAATCCTTATGAGAACTACTTCCAGCTTATCGGCATTACCGACACTTCCATGTTGCGACCTCAGGTGTTTGCCTTGCAGGAAGGCGAAGTCCAGATCGGCTTGATCTGCTCTGAAAAGCAGGCTATTGATGCCACTTTGCAGAATTTAGCTGCAGAGGACAAACGATTTTGTCCCATCGCCGATAAATACTGGAACGCCCGCGGCGGCAGTGCTGCTGACGGTGGCTCTTTCATTTTCACCGTTAAAGATGCAGGCAAGGGAGACGGCTCCAAAAAACTTGTCTGCACCAACAAGTTCGGCCAGGTGGTTGAGACGCCCCAGAATCAGCGGCATTATAAAGTAACACCAGAACTGTCAACGCCGGCAAACGCCGGAGAAATTTCACAAGCGGTAGCAGACGGTCTGGCAGCTACCGATATTTCAGGTTTCAGGAACTATTGCCTGAAGCATATAACCGCTTGGAGTTACACTGAGATACAATATCTTTGTGATGAGCTTATAAAACAGGCGTATTTGAACGACGCGAATAAAAGCAAAGCCATAGAAGCTTTGACATTTCTAAATGATCGCCACTTCCCTACAGGAGACAAGAAACGCAGATCGGTACTACAGATCGTCAGAGAAAGTCTAACTTCAATTTTCAATGCTTCACCAAACCTTAATGAAAACACTTCCGGCATTTATCGTTATATCGACTGGGACTATCGCAATACTCTGCGACCTCCACGCAATGATGAGAAAATTCTGGTTATTAATGCCAAAGACTTCGCACCCGAAGGAGAAGATTGCGATGCGCGGCTTATTTGTGCAGCCTATAAAATGGGATGGAAGCAGTTTGTCTGCTATGGCTACAAAGGACAGCGATTCTGCGGCTGCGGTCTGTCAAAAGAAACTGACGATGTAAGGATAGATGTCTATGACAGCTCCGGTGACTACCTGGCCTCCGGTAGTGACGGACTGGAAATTTTTGTCCATGGTAATGCTCAGGATCAGCTGGGGCAGATTATGAAGCGCGGCAAGCTGGTCATCTATGGCGATGTTGGCCAGACTTTCATGTATGGCGCCAAAGGCGGAGAGGTATATGTGCTTGGCAATGCCGCCGGCCGCCCTCTGATTAATGCGGTCGGCCGTCCCCGGGTGGTTATCAACGGCACCTGTCTCGATTTTTTGGCTGAATCGTTCATGGCCGGCGACCCTCTGAACGACGGCGGGTTTGTTATTCTCAACGGTATGGAGTTCGACGACGATGCTAAAGTCATTGATCAGACCACACCGTATCCCGGCTCAAACCTTTTCTCACTGGCATCCGGCGGTGCCATCTATTTTAGAGACCCTCACCAAAAGGTTGTCGACGACCAATTAAATGGCGGCGAATTTGTTGATTTAAGTCCCGCTGACTGGGAGCTGATTCTACCTTATTTAAAGGAAAACCAGAAACTTTTCGGCATCTCAATAGAAAATGACCTTCTGACTGTAAATGGTGAACAAAAGAGGTATCAAGACGTTTATCGTAAGGTGCAGGCTGTCACACTTGATGTTCTGGCAAAAGAATCAGTTGCTGCTGAAGAATGGGGCGAAGATTGGCAGGATGATTAAAAATATTTTGAATAAATATATTTATATTGATTTGCTAAGCAACTGTGCTAATTGGAGCGTGGGATTTGAATTTAACATGAAAAATAAAAAGCAGAACCAATCGGTTTTATCAATTCGATGGAAGCACTTTTAGCCCTTGAAGATGGACGAACCTTTCCTTGCATAAGCTTTACCGGTCCTGGCGAAACCGGAGGTGAAGTGGTGTTCAATACCAGCATGACCGGCTACCAGGAA
>DAOVAE010000106.1 GCA_030671225.1 Desulfobacteraceae bacterium | reverse complement strand
TTGATGATGGTTTTTGTTCTTGGGATCTCATTGGAGGCAACCGGACAAGATACGGATGCTGATGAACAGAAGGATGAACAGAAGATAGAGGATATGAGTGTTCCGATGGGTGTCATTGTGCTCGAGCCGGATGAGTCGGTCGAGCAGAAGAGGTCTTCGGTTGAATTTGAGCATTCTTTACATTTTGCTTTTGATTGCAAAACGTGCCATCACAAATGGGAAGGAAAAACCCCTATCCCTACGTGTACGACAACAGATTGCCATGATGTACTCAAATCACCGAAAACGCCAACAAAATACCTGGTTTATACGGAAACCGGCATCAAATATTACAAGTATGCCTATCATAAAAAGTGTGTCGGGTGTCACAAAGACATCAAAGTCAAGCGCAAAAAAATGGAAATGTCGTACCAGGTTTTAAAGGAAAAACTTCCCAACAGCGGTCCAACCGGTTGTGTTGAGTGTCACCCCAAAGAATAATTTTGTCTCTCTATAATTGTAACGATGGTTTCATAAAAAGTATAGAAGCGACTTTTTATGAAACCATCAACTTGAAATGCCCAAATTTATAAAAACACACTTCTTGATTTTAGTTCACTCTAGCTCACTTCAAACTAAAGTTACTTCTTGGGGCCTCCGTTCCAAGAGATCCGGGATAGATCCGCTATCACGATACATCATAGAACATACACATTAGCGCACTAAGATGTCAAAAGAAAACAAGATTACAGCTTTAATAAGAGAAAACAGGACGTTGTTGATCGTTATTGCAGTAGTTCTTTTTCTGTTGGAACTTGAAATTTTTGCGCTTGCAGCCATGAAATCCGGTCGGAAATCATGGCTTCAAATAATTAATGCCAAAGGGAACGTCATACATGAAACAGACGGTAACAATCTTAGTGATTTCAACAAATATTATTTTGAAAAAACCTTTGGCCCGTTTGACCAATACCAAGTTAAGCTTATAACCAAAGACCTCCCTTTTCCCTTCAGAGCCTGGTTCGTGGCGGCCGTTGGTCTCCCGGTTGGCGCCATTCTTTTATTTGCTTTTGCTGTTCGGGCATATCTGTCCCTTTTTTATAAAGAACAGAATCCACGTGAAAATGATATGAAAAAAAACGGATATGAATACCGTTTTGAAAAAGTCATCGCTTCAGTCAGCCGTTTCAACATTTTTATCATAGGTTTCCTTGTATTACTTGCAGTCTTTTCTTACTGGGTTGTACCCAATCTGATCGTTCATGTCGGGAGGCTTGGTGTTGAAACTATAGCCCGATACAAATGGATCTTTTTATCTTTTAGTATTGTTTTTTTGGGTCTGATCATATGGATAATCTATTTGAGGTATCTTCTGGCAAAAAAGACCATAGATAGCCAGGTTGAAATAGATAAACATCGCCTGCAGCTTGAATATGATCAAAACAATCAACATCCGCGCCGGCTGGAATACGATCAAAAAGAAACAACCGATAGGCCGCTTTGAACCCAGTCTTATAAAAGTGAATTTAAAAATATGAGTCGGATTGTTTCTGCAACTTTTTTGCCTTGACATTTGTATTGGCGTTTGACATGAAGACATTTTATTGATGTATAAGTATTATATAAAGGCCAGGTGCTTTTTTACGGGTCGATTTCGCTTTGAAGGATCTTTCCCTTTGCCGGCGTGACGACCTGAAGCTTGGGACTACAATTGAGAGTATTGAAAAGGAGGTCAGAATTATGGCAAACGGGATCGTAAAGTGGTTTAGTGACAAAAAGGGATTTGGATTTATTGAGCAGGAAGACGGTACTGACATTTTTGTTCACTACTCTTCCATCGCCATGGATGGGTTCAAAACCCTGGCTGAAGGAGAACGGGTTACTTTTGACGTGGAAGAGAGCGACCGCGGACCGGCTGCAAAAAACGTTCAAAAAGCTTAGTTTCCTGAAGATCATGTTATCAAAGGCATCTCATTGGAACAAGATGAGATGCCTTTTTTTGTTTGCATTGCCTGGACAAACCAGAATCAAATTTTAGCACTAACTATCTGTTCTGAAGCCAGCTTTCAAGGCGGCCAAAACCTTCTTTTATTGAGACCTGTGGGGCATATCCCAGGTCTTTTCTGGCGGCGTTGATATCGAACCAGTGGGCTTTTGCAAGTTCATCTGCCAGAAAACGAGTCATCTGGGGCTCTCCGCTAATATTAAAAGTTCTGTAAGCGAATTCGAACATAACTCCGATCAGCCATGCCATCCTGCGGGGCATTGAACGCCTGACAGGAGCGAATCCTGCCGCCTTTAAAATATCGTTTATCATATCCCATAAAGGAACAGGATCGCCCTGGCTGATGAAATAAATATTACCGGAAAGTTTATGGTTCTTTTCCAATTTATCCGCAGCAAGAATATGGGCATCAGCAGCATTGTCTATGTAAATCGTGTCTACAAGGTTTTTACCGTTACCAACTTTTATTAGGCGTTTAGCTCTTGCGACAATCCTTGGAACAAAATGTTTATCCCGTGGGCCCCATATCAAATGAGGCCTCAAAATAATTGTCATTAACCCCTCGGTGGCGGATTTGACTACATCCTGTTCTGCAATTGCCTTAGTTCGCGGGTAATGAGCATGATACGTTGCCGGATAAGGAACAGATTCATTAACACCCTCCATGTCTGTACCGTTAAATACAACACTGGGCGAACTTGTATAAATCAGCCTTGGAACATTATGCTTTTTACAGCCGGCAATAACGTTTTGGGTGCCGGTTACATTGGTTCTGTAATAGTCGGAATAATCTCCCCAAACGCCTGGTTTGGCTGCCACGTGAAAGACTAAAGATACACCCTCGCATGCTTGTTCAATCGCAGCTTTATCGCTGATATCGCCCTGAATCTGTTTAACACCCATGGATGCAAGCTCAGGGTATAAGTTGCGGGAAAAGCTGCGGACGTCATCGCCCCTTTCCACAAGCAGTTTAACGATTGCTTCGCCCAGGAAACCTCCACCCCCTGTGACCAGAACTTTAGAGGGGGCCTTTGCTTTCATGAAGTTACCATTTTTCATTAATTTAATTTCTTTTCAGCCCATACCGCCAGTTTTTCACGGAAGATCTTTGAGTTGTGGCGGATGTCTACCGGAAAAGAATTGTGAAACAAAATGGTTTTAATGCTCTTTGTTAATTCATTTTGCTGCGCAAGTTCAAAAAGTTCTTTTTTAATTTTCTTTTTTTTATACTCCTTTTTTCCATGTTCCAGTTCGATACAGATGACCGGTTTTTGATCGGGCGGAGAGCCTATCCCCACAAGGGCACTCCGAAACACCTTGGAATGATTGTTGAAGATTGCCTCGCAGGGGATGGTAAAAAGAATTCGGTTTTTAGTGGTAACACGATGGCTTTTGCGGCCGCAGAACCAGATCCTGCCCTTTGAATCGATCCATCCGAGATCACCCATCCTGTGCCATACTGTATCGTCGTCTTTGATCTTGGCAAGTGCATCTGCCGAAGGTCTTTCAAAGTACTGCCGGGTTACCAAATCCCCTTTAACCGTTATCTCACCAATTTCACAGTCTTCAACTACAAGGTCGTTCGACCACTTGTTGATGGGATCGTCGCTGATTTTAATAATGCGAATTTCCAAGTCGTTAATGGGACGTCCTATGCAGATACCATAGCCCTGCTTGCTTAATCTTCTGGTTTCAGACAAGATTTCATTGCTTGAGATGGATATGACAGGCACCGCTTCAGTGGCACCGTACGGTGTATGAATTTCAGCATCTTTACACAGCATGGAGGCAAACTGTTCAATAACAGATGCTGATACCGGGGCTCCGGCTGAAATGACCCTTTTCAAAGACGGCAGCTTTATTCCTTTTTGTTTGCCGTATTTACCAACGCGATTCAGCAGGGCGGGTGAAGCAAACATGCTTGTAACTCCCTGGTTTAAAATGGCCTCGATGATTTTTTTCGGATTTACGCGAGCAGGTTTTGTGGGATCCATATCCGGTATAACTGACGTTATCCCCAGAGCCGGCCAAAAAAGAGCAAATAGCGGAAATGTGGAAAGATCTATTTCATCTGCGGAAATACCCAGATGGGATTTTATATGCCGGAGCTGGGCATCAAAATTTTCATGAGTGTAAACGACACCTTTGGCCGGTCCTGTACTGCCGGTGGTAAAAAGGATGGCGGCTGTATCATCCCGATGGGTTTTTGCCGCAGCATAGGGTTTCCAGGGAACCTGACGGATCTGGTTTAGTGTAAAACCTTTCCAGATCCAGCGCCGGCCGACTGTTATCCATGTGCTTACGGTATTGAAAAATTTTGGATAAAGGGTTCGAAGCACATGTGCAGCAGGGATACCGATAAACGCATAGGGCCTGCCTTCTTTAAAACAGTCGACCATACGGCGGATTCCCATTCCTGGGTCCACTATCACCGGGACTGCGCCGGTTTTGAAAAGTGCAAATATGATAATAAAAAATTCCAGGCTTGGCTTCACCATTAAAATGGTCCGGATACCGCGATTGATGCCGGCTTTTTCAAGCCCGTGAGCCAGACAGTCGGATTCCCGATCGAGTTGCAGAAAAGTAAGGTGAGAATATGCAACCCGGCCGTAATTATCACGGCCTGCGGGATAAACGACCGCTCTTTTGTACGGCTGTATTTCGGCCGTCCTTTTTAGATAGGATGAAACGTTTACGGTATAACTTTCTTTTTTCTGATTGCTTGGGCACATCTGTTCGTGTCCATGCCTTTTTTCGGCTAAGAGCAGATCGTCGCCTATGTTTACTGTCGTTTTCAAAATGTAAGATACAATACCTATCAACTGATGTAAAGATGCTTTATCGTCATGATGCCAATCACACAAAAAGGTAATAATCTGAGCTTCGATTTCGGTTAAATCATCAGCCGTCACCTCATTCACCTATGTTCATATTTGACCCGCCAAGCGTCAATAATTTGACAAATATTCCGCATTTCAATGTTCGGACGATTGAACAAAGAAAGCTCTAATTATATGGAATTATAAAG
>DAOVAE010000125.1 GCA_030671225.1 Desulfobacteraceae bacterium | reverse complement strand
GCGTTTGTACCGCCTCCATTTCATGCGGGCGGACTCCGATATCATGGTATGTCTCCTACGGTGAGTCAGCTCGTTACAGAGGGGATTATTGAAGCAAAAGCCGTCACTCAGCTTGACGCTTACGAGGCCGGGGTCGATTTTGCAAAAACCGAAGGATTTATCTCTGCTCCGGAAACAAACCATGCGCTGGCCAGTGTAATCGAAGAGGCAAAAAAAGCAAAGGAAGAAGCAAAAGAAAAAGTTATCCTTTTCAACTGGAGCGGGCACGGTCTTATCGACCTTATGGCTTACGATAAGTATTTCGCCGGTGAGCTGCACAATTTTGCCTTAACCGATGAGGAGTTGTTGGAATCGGAAAAAGTATTTGAAGATTTTCCCAAGCCGCAACTGATAAAAAGCCGTTGATAAATGGACGAAAGCAAGGATCATCTTGAGCAAAGATGCCCACGGCTGGGTGGCCCCGTGTCATTCCGCTACTGCAGAACAAGCGGCGATGACGTTTCTGCTTGCTGGAAGATTTTCGACTGTTGGTGGGAAAGTTTTGATGTGGTAGGGTATTTTAAAAAGCACCTGTCAGAGGATAAATTTAACATGCTTGTTAATACCAAGCCCAAGCCGAAAACTGTGAGCCTGGTTGAGCTTATTGAACAGGCCAAAAAGAGGGCTTCGTGAAATATTCGGGTTAAGGAGGCTGTGTTGATTATTAAAGATCTTGTTGTTGGACCGCTTATGGCAAACTGTTTCATTTTCGGGTGTAAAAAAACCAGAGAAGCTGTAGTTATAGATCCCGGAGGTGATGCCGATAGAATTCTGCTGTCCCTTGCCGATTCCGAATTGGAAGTAAAATATATCATCAATACTCACGGTCATTTTGACCATGTTAGCGGAAACGGGAAAATGAAGGATGCAACCGGCGCCGATATTCTAATCCATCCACTTGATGCCCCCATGCTGGACATGCTTTCATCTAATGCCGCTGTTTTCGGGATTTCAGTAGAAAACTCGCCGCCCTGTGATCAGACCATAGAAGAAGGTGAAACAATCTCCTTTGGTAACATCTCATTAAAAGTTATTCATACTCCCGGACATACGCCGGGTGGTATTTCTCTGTATACGGATGGTATTGTTTTTGTTGGAGACACGCTTTTTGCCGGTTCCATCGGACGCACCGATTTTCCAGGGGGAGATTACGACACTTTAATATCGAGTATTAAGACAAAGCTTTTCGACATGGAAGATGACATGAGGGTCCTTTCCGGGCATGGCCCGGAAACCAGCATCGGCAGTGAAAAGCGTTTTAATCCCTTTGTGGGTCAATTTTAGTGATACATAGCTCTGTTGCTTCAAAATATGAGACCTTTGAAAAATGCTCAATTTTGCCTGCCCAGTTAAATCTTTTATAATTTAACCGGGGTTCAAGTTCAAGTCGAAGATCCCGGACTTTGAGCCTGGCATCCCGCAAATGGCGGGAGGCAAAAGGAGGCGTTTTGCAAAGGTCTCAATATCATAACAACTAAAACGCTCCTAACTGACACTTATTTATTTTTATCTGCATAAGTTCGCAGACGCTACTGATTTCCATTTTATGGACTTTGAATCGGGATGCTATGTCCCACGCACTTTGGCATGATAGCCTCCCGCCGACTAATGCATTAGTAACTGAATCTTTTAAATCCTGGCTTACTGACTTTTTAGGCTGTACTATCTTTTTTTGAGGCTTATGCCCAAACAATCCCAGCTTGCATTTTACCAGCTTTACATTAAGCAGGTCAGCTGTCATACCTACCGCATCCGGTGAAACCTGTAGTTCCTCTGCAATCTCAAATGCAACAGCACAGGCAAGTTCACTGTTTTTAATACATCTTAATATTTTACCTTCAATCAAGCTATCCGGTTTTGCATTCGGTCCGGATTTTTCCGCAAATTTATTGCCTCTACGAAAAGCCATTATATTGCTCCTTTCAAGATACATTTAGTCAGATGATTATACTGAAATATTTTAGGAAAAACAATGGCAAAGCACTAAGTCTCTATAGTTGTTCTCAAAAATATATTCCGTTTGTAAAGTGATTGGTTTGAAGAATTTAGGTTGAACTTAAAGGAACTGTATGTTATTAATATAGATTTTGAGAAATATTGAAACCCATCCTCTTTTATCGCAAACTATAATGTCTTTTTTAATTAAACGCAAAAAAACACGACAGGTTATGGTTGGAAATGTAAAGGTCGGCAGTGCGGCGCCTATTGCCGTGCAGTCCATGACAAATACATTTACCCATGATATTGCGGCCACGATTTCTCAGATAAAGCGTTTGGAAAAAGCAGGTTGTGAAATTGCAAGGGTGGCCGTACCTGATCAGGAGGCGGCTGCGGCAATTTCTTCCATAAAACAAAAGATTTCTATTCCGATTATAGCAGATATCCATTTTGACTACCGTCTGGCCATAGGTTCTGTAAAGGCTGGAGCTGACGGGCTGCGGTTAAATCCCGGTAATATTGGTAGCATAAAAAAAATTGAGGCTGTTGTCGACTGTGCAAAATCGTACAATATCCCTATTAGAATCGGGGTTAATTCAGGCTCCCTTGAAAAGGATATCCTAAAAAAATATAATGCCGCAAGTGCGGAAGCCATGGTTGAAAGCGCCATGCGTCATATTGAATTGTTTAAGTCATTCGACTTTCACAATATAAAGGTTTCAATAAAGGCCTCTAATGTACAGCGTACCATAGACGCTTACAGGCTTCTTTCCTCAAAAACAGATCTTCCGCTTCATGTTGGTGTTACTGAAGCAGGAGGACTTTATTCCGGAATCGTCAAGTCATCCCTTGGTATTGGAATGCTGCTTGCAGAAGGCATCGGGGATACAATTCGTGTCTCCTTGACCCGAGACCCGGTTGAAGAAGTGAGGGTTGGATACGAAATACTTAAAGCGCTTGACATTCGTCAATATGGACCTGACATCATATCGTGCCCTACCTGCGGTCGTTGTAAAATAGATCTATTCGACATTGTCGAACGTGTTGAAAAGGTTCTATCATTAAATCCAAAACCAGTTAAACTTGCCATCATGGGTTGTGTCGTAAACGGGCCTGGAGAGGCAAAGGAGGCTGATATCGGTATTGCCGGTGGGGATGGAACCGGTATTCTTTTCAGGAAGGGAAAAGTGATAAAAAAGTTTCCCGAGGAGAAACTTGTTGAGGTTTTACTGGCTGAGGTTGAAAAAATTGATTAATTGAGGGACTGATGAATTTAGGAATTGCAGAATGGCAAAACAAGCAAAAACAGCAATAACTCCAACTAGGGCTGAAGATTATTCGGAATGGTACCAGCAGGTGGTAAAAGCATCGGATATGGCAGAAAGATCAACGGTAAGAGGCTGTATGGTAATAAAACCCTGGGGTTATTCCCTTTGGGAAAATATAATGCAGGTACTTAATGACATGTTCAAGGAGACCGGGGTTAAAAATGCTTATTTTCCTCTATTCATCCCGCTCTCTTTTCTTGAAAAAGAGGCTGAGCATGTGGAAGGCTTTGCCAAAGAATGTGCCGTTGTTACACACCACAGACTGGAAAAAGGGCTTGACGGCAACCTCGAACCGGCAGGGAAGCTTAATGAGCCTTTAGTTGTGCGGCCTACTTCTGAAACTATAATCGGAGATTCGTTTTCCAAGTGGGTTAGCAGTTATCGCGATCTTCCCATGCTGGTCAACCAGTGGGCAAATGTGGTCAGATGGGAGATGCGGACCAGGTTATTTTTACGTACCACTGAATTTCTTTGGCAGGAGGGACACACGGTCCATGCCTCAGAAGAAGAAGCCGTGGATCGGACCCGCATGATGCTCGATATTTATGCCGAGCTTGCCGAAAAATACCTGGCCATGCCTGTAATCAAAGGGAGAAAGACAGCCTTGGAGAGATTTCCGGGAGCAGTTGACACTTTGTGTATCGAAGCAATGATGCAGGACAGAAAAGGTCTCCAGGCCGGCACTTCACATTTTTTGGGGCAGAATTTTGCCAGGGCTTCTGGAATAAGGTTCCAGTCTGCCGAAGAAAAAGAGGAATATGCCTGGACCACTTCATGGGGAGCGTCCACCCGTCTTATCGGTGGGCTCATAATGACCCATGGTGATGATGATGGTATCATTCTTCCGCCCAGGGTTGCATCATCACATGTGGTTCTGATGCCCATAATCCGAAAGCCTGAGGACAGAATGAACGTAATGACGTATGTCGAAAGCCTGGCAAAGGAACTGAAAGATAAATTTTACAATTATCGCCGGATTGAAGTGGAAACCGACAATCGCGACATCGGGGGCGCCAGAGGATGGGAATGGATTAAAAAAGGAATACCG
>DAOVAE010000018.1 GCA_030671225.1 Desulfobacteraceae bacterium | reverse complement strand
CGCTTTTTGCCCGGATTGCGAAGAAGGTATGCGGGATGATATGTGGGCAACACCCTTATCCCGTTATAATCATGAAAACGCCCTTTGAGTTTTGAAATAGGTTCTTGGGTTTCAAGTAGTGTCTGAGCGGCAAAAGTTCCCAGGGCACATATGACATCCGGCTTTATAGCTGCAATCTGGCGCTTTAAAAAAGGTGAACATGCCTCTATCTCGTTCGGCAAGGGATTTCTGTTCTTCGTGGGGCGACATTTTATGATATTGCAGATATAAACCTGCTCGCGTGTATATTTTATGGCTTCGATGATCTTTGTAAGAAGACGTCCTGCAGCCCCTACAAAGGGTTCCCCTTTTTGATCTTCATCATAGCCCGGCCCTTCACCCACAAATACCAGTCTTGCATTAGGATCACCCGTACCAAAGACAATATTTTTTCTGTTTTCTGAAAGCCCGCAGCGACGGCAGTCACCCAAATCGATTCGGATCTCCTCTAAGGTTTCGGGTAAAAAGGCCTCTTTGCGCCCCCAAGATTCCATTATTTTAAGACTTTCCTTTGAACAGTCAAAACCTCGGCAGCCGGACTCGGCCAGAAACCTGAGGGTGTCGTTTATTTCATTAACTGCGGCCTGAAAACCTTCTTTAGCAGATCTGTTTATATATTTAAGATTCGATGTCATTTTGTGTGATCCAAACGTGATGAATTAGTAAATAGTCGAATTCATCACGTTTTAGATTTTAGCTTTTTAAAACGTTTAATACTCGATCCAGAAGAATATTGGCAACATCATCTTTTTGCATTTCAGGAAACGCCTCTTTTGTCCCGTCTTTATAAAACAGTGACACCTTATTGGTGTCTGTTCCGAAACCCGAAGAGGGGCCCACAAGGTTCCCCACTATAATATCCAGATTCTTTTCGGCCAGTTTTATTTCTGCAGATTGTACAAGGTTTTCTGTTTCCGCAGCAAATCCCACGAGAATCTGATCTTTCTTTCTCATCCCGACTTCTTTCAGAATATCCTTGGTTTTTTTCAGAAACAGAACCATTTCGTCCTTTTCCTTCTTGATTTTCTGATCGGCCTGTTCCCCCGGACTGTAATCGGAAACCGCTGCTGCTTTAATAATTATGTCAGAACTTTTCATGTGCTCAAACACAGCAAGAGCCATCTCATGGGCCGTGCCGATTCTGACCACCATGACGTTATTTGGATCGGGAAGATCTGTCGGGCCTGTAATCAGGATGACTATCCCACCTCTTAGTTCTGCAGCCCTTGCTACTGCAAAGCCCATCTTGCCGGAAGATGGATTGCTGATGAACCGAACAGGATCGATCGGTTCTTGGGTCGGACCGGCGGTTACAAGTATCCTTTTACCTTTAAGATCTTTGGGCGAAAGATAGAATAAAAGTCTGTCAAAGATATCTTCGGCTTCAGGAAGGCGGCCGGGACCGGTAATGCCGCATGCAAGGTCCCCTGATTCCGGTTCTATGATAAAATGTCCATCAGACTTGAGTGTTTCAATATTCCTTAGTACCGTTTTTGCTTTAAACATATTTGTATTCATGGAAGGACAGAGCATCACAGGGCATGTTGCCGCCAGAATGAAAGTACTTAGAGCATCATCGGCAATCCCGTTGGCAATCTTGCCGATAATATTTGCCGTTGCCGGGGCGATAATCACAGCATCCGCTTCATTAGCCCATTCTATATGTCTTATTGAGGCATCATCACCCTTTTCAAAAAGGCTTGTACAAACCGGCTGACCCGATAAGGCCTCAAAAGTTAGATGCCCTACAAACTCCCGTGCACTCTGAGTCATAATGACCCTGACGTTCGCGCCCTCCTTGATTAGGAGTCTTAAAAGTTCGACGCCCTTGTACGCTGCAATCCCTCCTGACACCCCCAGTACGATATTTTTATTATTAATAACGCTTTTCATAAGTTTTACTCTTTTTACCTGACGTCTCGCAAATTCATCCTACATCGCCGAGATACCTTTGAAGTTTTTTAAGCTTTTGCATGCTGTTATGCTTTAGCAAAAGGTTAATCCATTCGCTTAACAATCTTGAAAGATTCTCTTGATTTTTATTAATATATTTCTTTTCAATTTCCGAAAGTGCATCGATAAGATCCTGACGACCAGGTTCTTGTTCTAATAGGTATTTATAGATTTCGGCAGCTTTGCCTAAATTCCCCTGTTCGGCATAGACTTTTGCCATTGTTTTGGTATTAAAAACGTCATCTTTAATCAATTTTTTTAGCCTTTTTACTTTTCTTTACCTTGAATATAACCTCATCTTTACCTATCACTCCAAGTTCCTTCCTTGCCACATTCTCCACATACTCGGGATCGTTCTTTAATCTTTCTATTTCACGATGCAAGGAAAGGTTCTTCTGAACAAGTTCAGCATTTTTTTTAAACAGACTGTCCCTTTCCATTGTCAACCTGTTTAAATCGGTCAGACCGTTTTCACCAAATATAATAAACATTACTAACGAAAGCAATACCAGTATTGCAAAAGCAAGCAAAATGTTTTTCTTTAAGTTCATTTCTTGCCAATCCCCTTCCTGGCTATAGCCAGAACACTTTCCAGCTCCTGGCTCTTAAACAATAAGGAGAAAAGACCATAGAGAACAAAGCCGGTTACTATACTTCCCATGAGTCCTAAGAAAAGGCCGGAGAATGCTCCGTCTCCGGATGGAATAATTAATAATGCACTGACCCATACAACAGCCCCCATGATCCCTGAACAAATCATTGTTTTACAGGCGGACTCGGTAATACTTCTCAAGCCCAGCGCACCGAGTTTTGTCCTCAAGGCCAGGATAAGAAGTCCCAGATTCAGCATTGAAGCAAGGGAAGTGGAGAGTGCAAGTCCACCGTGTCCCATCGGTCCCATAAGAATAATTCCCAGTATGATATTGGCGCAAACGGATACAACAGCCATTCGTACCGGCGTCTTTGTGTCCTGCAATGCATAAAACGTGGAAACAACGATCCGCACTGCTGAAAAAGCCCAGAGACCCACACTATAATACAAAAGCGCATATGCAGTCAAATGAGTGGTTTTTGCATCAAAAGCTCCTCTTTTAAATAACAGTGCGACAATAGGTTCCCTTAAAACGATCAGGCCGACCATTGAAGGAATGGTGATAAAAAGGACCAGTTTGATAGCGTAGGAAAAAGTGTTCCTGACGGCCTGCAAATCCTTTTCCGCCGCCTGTCTGGAAAGACTCGGCAGAACGGCAGTGGCAGTGGCTATTGCAAATATTCCGAGAGGAAACTGTACCAGGCGGTCAGCATAATAAAGATACGAAACACTCCCTTGGGCCAGTAAAGAAGCAAGCAGGGTCCCCACCAGTATGTTGATTTGATAGACAGCGGCACCGAATATGGTTGGGAGCATTAGCAGGCCAATTTTTTTTAGACCCGGGTGGTAAATATTTGTTTTTTGCCAGAAATGAAATCCTTTTTTTATAAGAAACGGCACCTGGAGGACTAGTTGCAAAAAACCTCCGATCAGCACACCGATGGCAAGCCCTGTTACAGGATCATCCATTTTAGGTGCAATTAAGAATACCGAACCTATTATGGAAATATTCAAAAAAACCGGGGCAAGGGCCGGTGCGGCGAAATGGCCAAGAACATTAAGTATGCCCATGGAAAGCGCAACCAAACCTATAAAGAAAATGTAGGGAAACATAATACGGGTTAAAAAGACCGTAAGATAATATTTTTCGGGTGAGTCTGTAAACCCGGGAGCAATAACACGAATAATATAAGGAGACAGCAATATACCCGCAATAGCGATGACAACCAAAAGCACGGAAAGGAGTCTTATGGCGGATCT
Organism: Desulfobacteraceae bacterium; assembly: GCA_030671225.1. Lineage (GTDB taxonomy): Bacteria > Desulfobacterota > Desulfobacteria > Desulfobacterales > UBA11574 > DAOVAE01. Next base: position 7,018 of record DAOVAE010000018.1, on the reverse strand, counting down.
TGCCATTTCGAAGGCATAATCTTTTCCCCGCTTTGTGAGGTATTCGGTAAAGACGGGAATAAATGCAACGCTCAAGGAACCTTCGGCAAAAAGCCTTCTTAATAGGTTGGGTATTCTGAAAGCTACAAAGAAAGCATCTGAACTGAGCCCGGCGCCAAAAAACCAGGCAATTACAACATCTCTTATAAAACCGAAGATACGGCTCAATAAAGTTGCCGATCCAACAACACCTGCAGCTTTTGTCACGCGGTGGTTTTCAGTGGTTGGCTGATTTGTTGATAGATTCATTAATTAATGGTTTCGTAAAAAGTAATAAATTGACTTTTTACGAATTCATCAGTATTAAGTTAGAGCAAAGAATCCTGGCTCTCCGAGGCGTAGGCTCTACGAGCAGGAGGCCCAAAGGACCAGGTTTTTCAGGGCAAAATAAAAATGCTTGACATATCTTCAGTGAATCTGTATGAGTTCTGTTTCTATTTACAATATCAGATGAAAGGAGTTTATAAAGTTGGCTGATCATAAATCTGCGATAAAACGCGCGCGCCAGAACGAAAAGAGGCGACTGCGCAACAAGTATAGGAAAACAAGGATAAAAAAGATCGTAAAAGGCGTGCGCCTTGCTGTGAGTGAAAAATCGAAAAAAGCAGCACTGGATGAGCTCAATACTGCAAAATCTATAATCGATAAAGCAGCGAAAAAGGGTGTAATCCACAATAGAACTGCATCGCGAAAAATTTCCCGCCTCTCCAGACTTGTAAACACCATCTCAGCCTAATCAAAAGAAGGCATATAGCGCGAAGCAAAAGCGGTCTTTGTTATGGCTTTACGCTTGATCGCTAATCCTTTTAAAAATCGACTGTTAAACTATTGTAAATTTTTTCCGAAAGCTTTTTAGAAAGCCTTTCGATCGCAGCCTTTCTATTGCGTTCGGTGGACTGTTTGTCAGACATTATTTTATATTCTTGGTTGTCTGAAACATCTTTTGCAGACCATATTACACCGCCGGACTTATCTGTTAATTGCAAATCGACTTTAACTTCAACCCTTCTTTCATTTGATGTATATTCCCCTCTGTGTGAAATTGTCACGGTACTAATCGATTTTACAACACCGGCAAGAATTGCATCGGCCATGTCACCGCTTGTTACAACCGCCCGATCATGCCTGGTAAATTCATATATGAGATCATTTGTAATTACATTCTCCACCCCGGTTTCTACGCTACGGTTTTCAAACATCTTGATACTTATCGACTTTATACCGGAAGGAAGACTACCACTACCGGGAAACCGGTAGCCGCAAGCCGAAAAAAGTAACCACGACAAAATAATTGTCCATGCATATTTTCTTTTAAGAAACAAGGATCCTCCTGTTGTTAATCTCATCACCTATACCACGATATTCACAAGTTTCTTCTTAACTACAATAACTTTCTTAATCGGTTTATTGTTTATAAATTTCTGAACACGTTCGTCTGAAAGGGCCAACTCTTTGATTATATCATCGTCTGCATCCACATCAATATGGAACCTGCTCCTGAGCTTACCGTTTACCTGTACCACGATCAAGAGTTCGTCCCTTAACAGAGCATCTTCCCTGTATGACGGCCATGAGGCCAGCAGGACACTGGACTCAAATCCCAGGGCCTCCCAAAGCTCTTCGGCAAAATGCGGAACCATGGGCGATAAAAGAAGTGCAACTGATTCCATAGCAAATCTCATGACTCCGATATTTTGATCGTCATCTTTTACAGGATCGATTCCGTACATGGTATTCACGAGTTCCATTATTGCACTAATTGCAGTATTAAAATGGAACCTGTCTTCGATATCTTTTGTAACCTTATGTATGGTCGCATGAGTTTTTTTAAAAATATCACGGGCCCTGCCCTCCAGTCGATCAAGGCTGTCGTCATAAGGAGTTGCCTCCCTGATCGCATCAATCCAGTTCGAGGCAAGACGCCAGACACGGTTCAGAAAGCGATAACCGCCCTCAACTCCATGTTCGCTCCATTCAAGATCCCTTTCCGGCGGAGCTGCAAAAAGACAAAAGAGTCTCGTTGTATCAGCACCGTACTTTTTAAGAAGAATATTAGGATCGATAACGTTCTTTTTCGACTTGGACATTTTTTCAACACGACCCGATGTAGTTGCCTTGCCACATTTCTTACATTGTCGGTCCGAGTCACTCCCTTCCACCTCTTCAGGAAGAAGAAAACCGTGTTCCGGGCATAAAACCGTTTCTTTACAGACCATCCCCTGGGTCAAAAGCCTGGTAAAAGGTTCCTTGTATTTTACAAGACCAAATTCGTTCAGCACACGAGTATAGTACCTTGAATAGAGTAAATGCAAGATAGCATGCTCTACACCACCGATATATTGATCAACGGGCATCCAGTAATCGACTGCATTGATATCAAACATGCCGCTGTCACAATTCGGGCTGCAGTATCTTTCATAATACCATGAAGATTCTACAAAGGTGTCCATTGTATCGGTTTCTCTTCTTGCCTCAAGGCTGCCGCAAGCAGAACACGTTGTCTTTACAAAATAATCTATAGTCCCTAGCGGCGACTTTCCGTCTTCCAGAAGATCGACATTCTCCGGAAGCAGAATGGGGAGATCCTCTTCCGGCACAGGAACAACGCCACATTTTTTGCAATGAATCATGGGGATCGGGGCACCCCAGTAACGCTGCCTTGAAATGCCCCAGTCCCTTAACTTGAAACTTTCTGTCTTCTTGCCCATTCCTTTCTGTTCCAGAAAAGAAGCGATCTCGTCAAGCGCCTTGACGCTGTTCATACCGTCAAACCGACCGGAATTGACCATGATCCCTTCACCGGGAAATGCTTCAGTCATTGTCACAGGATCGAGATCGTCATCATACGGTTTTACGACCATCGCGATGTCCAGACCGTACTTACGGGCAAATTCGAAATCCCGCTGGTCATGTGCGGGAACGGACATCACTGCACCGGTGCCGTACTCCATTAGGGCAAAGTTGGCTGTATAAATCGGCATTCGCTTTCCGCTTAAGGGATTTATGCAATAGGCGCCAGTAAAAACGCCTTCCTTTTCATAACTTTCTATCGCTCTGCTCGATCGGTCCTGCATGGATATGCGTTCAACGAATTCGCAAACTTCATCTTCCTGCCGCGTTCCTTTTGAAAGCCTAAGTACCAGCGGATGCTCCGGAGCAAGGCACATGAAAGTTGCTCCATAAACCGTATCCTGTCTGGTTGTAAAAACCGGTATCTGCTCATCTGTATTTTCTATGGAAAACCGAATTTCCGCACCCACACTCTTTCCTATCCAGTTTTTCTGCATGGTGACAACCTTTTCAGGCCATCCTGGAAGCTTGTCGCAATATTCCAGAAGATCTTCAGCATAGTCGGTAATACGGAAAAACCATTGCCAGAGTTTTTTCTGTCGAACCGTGTTGCCGCAACGCCAGCACATACCGGCTTCCACCTGTTCGTTAGCAAGAACCGTCTGGCAGTGCTCACACCAGTTCACAAAAGATTCCTTACGATAGGCCATTCCCTTTTCGTACATTTTTAGAAAGAGCCACTGTTCCCACCGGTAATATTCGGGACTACAAGTGGCGATTTCCCTGTCCCAATCGTAGGAAAAACCGATGCGTTTTAGCTGAAATCGCATTTCATCAACATTTTTATAGGTCCATTTGGCCGGGTGGCTGTTATTCGCAATTGCCGCATTTTCCGCCGGCATGCCGAATGCGTCCCATCCCATGGGATGAAGAACATTGAATCCCTGCATTCTTTTGTACCTTGCAACCACATCGCCGATGGTATAGTTTCTTACATGTCCCATATGTATGTTGCCAGACGGATATGGAAACATTTCAAGAAGATAATATTTTTCCTTGCCGGGATCCTCTTTGACCTTAAAGAGTTTCGATGCTTCCCACAATTTTTGCCACTTGGATTCTATGGTTTTAGGATCGTATCTTTTATCCATTGTATCGACTCTCTACCTCGCTTGCATGATTTAGATTTGACGGCTTCGTAAAAAGTCCAACTTCTGCGTTGCGCTGCATCCCCTGCCCAGTTAAATTTTTATAATACCATAATGAGCTTATGGTAAATTCTTTCTTTCTTCATTGAGTGGATAAACACACCAAGTATTTATTTAACTGGGTGAATCATTGCAGCGTACTATAAGTACGCCTCATTCCTCAGGATTTGCGCGCCTTGAATTTGAGGCTTTTTACTTTGCCGTCAAATTTCGACTTTTTACGAGATTGTCAGATTTAACATAACTTTATTGCAACACGTTAATTTCACATGCCACAACGTAATGTAAATAGCAAGTGATAAGAAATCGTTTGACTTGTATATGACAATTTCATATTCATGATAAAAAGCAAGGGCTTGAGATAATATATATATCACACTTATTTCAGTCCGGAAACAATCCTTTTACCCTTGAGTCATAAGCATCGAGACTCTTGAAAGGGGCAAATATCTTATGGTCAGCAAGATCCTTATTAATGCCATAGATCCTGAGGAGTGCAGGATAGCAAAAGTAAAAGACATTAAGCTCGAAGAATTCCATATCGAAAGTGCCTCAAGGGAAATTATCCATGGCAACATTTATAAGTCAGTTATTTCACATGTTGAGCCAAGCCTCCAGGCCGTATTTGTAGATTACGGGGCTGACCGGCATGGATTTCTTCAGAAGCATGAAATCCATAGCGATTATTTTCTGGACAATCTTTCAAGAGACCGGTCCATAAGAAAAATGGTGCGGCGTGGTCAGGAGCTCTTGGTACAGGTCACAAAAGATCCGTTCATGAAAAAGGGGGCTATGCTCACAACTTACATATCTCTTCCAGGGAGATACTTGGTACTTATGCCTGGAAGCGACAACAGAGGCATTTCACGCAAAATAGAAGATGAAAATGAGCGAAACCGCCTAAAAGGCATTATCAGCAAACTCAAGTTGTCGGAAGGATTCGGTATCATCGTCCGAACTGCCGGAATAAACTGTACCAAGGCACACATGTCCAGGGATTTAAGATATCTTTTGCGGCTGTGGAAAAATATCAAGAAAAATGTGACGAAAGTACAATCCCCGACACTGCTTTACAAGGAGCGGAACCTTGTTTTAAGATCCATACGAGATTATTTCACCCCTGACGTGACTGAGATTCTTATTGACAATGCCACGGTATACCAGGAAGTCAAAGACTTTGTAAAAGTCATATCTCCCAAGCACACCCAAATCGTTAAACATTACAAAGGTGACAAGCCGATATTCACAAAATACCATCTTGAAGACCAGATTTCATCCATATATGAAAGACGTGTCAAATTAAAATCAGGCGGTTCCGTTATATTAATACAGACCGAAGCCCTGGTCGCCATAGACGTCAATTCAGGCAAAGCCACTCAAAAAAAATCTATCGAACAGACAGCACTGCAGACCAATATTGAAGCGGCCGAGGAGATTGCTCGTCAGTTGCGACTAAGAGATTTGGGCGGTCTTATAGTGATCGACTTTATCGACATGAAAGATTCTAAACATAAATTAGAAGTTGAAAGAGCCATTAAAAACAATGTAAAATATGACAAAGCCAAAACAAAGATCGGCAAGATCTCAAGGTTTGGGTTGATGGAAATGTCCAGACAGCGAATTAGACCCTCAATTGAGTTCAGCAGTTTTGAATCCTGCAGCCATTGCGGGGGCAAGGGGCTGATACCTTCCACTGAGATGCTGGTCCTCGACTTTTTGCGCAAACTTCGTCTTGAAACCTTAAAAAAAGATGGGGTCTCCAGCGTTAAGGGAATAGTTCCATCGGTTGTGGCCGAGTATCTTTTGAATAAGAAACGAAAAGAGATTCTTGACCTGGAAATAAGTCGTAGGCTTTCCATCACTATCCAAGGAGACAACACGTTCGTCCGCGGTATGAGCGAGATTATTTGTGAAAAATAAATGCTGATGAATTAGTAAAAAATCGAATTCATCGCGTTTTAGGTTTTAAGATTTAGTACCTAAACTCTGATTTCTTGTGTTTTTATGTCAAATAAAATGCTTAGCCAATTAAGTGTGAAGTGATCTAAAGTGATCTAAAGTGCCTAAAGTTAAGGAATACTGCCAATTTTTATAGAAGCCGGAGCGTAGCGACTCCTTAACTTTACCTCACTTCAAACTTTAGCTCACTTGTAACTTTTCCGGTTTATCCGGCTTAGGTAGTTATGCCAAAAAAACCCGCTGGAATATCAAATAAAGTCTTAGGAATTGTAGTAATCTGTATAATCGGTTTTACAATTGCCGCCGGTTTATGGTTCTGGATGAATAAAGATTCGGAGCAAATTACTCAAAACGTACCTGAAAAAGTTCATATACCTGCAAAAGATAAGATGATCATTGATTACAATAAAATCGAAAAGGACAAAGAGCTCAAGGCGCTCATGCAGAAGCGCAAGGCACAATACGGGATTGAAAAAGGGATAGACATTATTGCAAAATCTGATGAATCCTTTAGAATAGGTGATTCAACGGTCTCGATGCAGGAAATTTTGGATAAGATTCGTCTTAAAAGTGGTGATATTGTTGAAAGGGATCTTATGCCAAACAAAATGGATTCAAAGGAAATGTCAGAGGCATTCGGGATATACGTTGTTCAGCCGAAAGACAATATCTGGAATATACACTTTATTTTCCTGAAAGATTACTTTAATCATAAAGGTATCTCACTTTCACCACTTTCCGACGAACCGATAGAGGGAGGACAAAGTTCAGGTGTAGGAAAACTTCTTAAATTTTCTGAAAGCACGGTTCACATTTACAACATAAAAGAGCATAAACTGGATGTTGATCTTAATCTGATCCATCCATTGAGTAAAGTTGTTGTCTATAATATGGACCAAATTTTTTTACTTTTGGATCTCATCGATTACGAACATGTAAATCGAATTCAATTTGACGGTGAAACTCTCTGGATACCGCCAAATTAATTTGAATATAACATTTTGGCTTTTTGAAAACATTAC
>DAOVAE010000140.1 GCA_030671225.1 Desulfobacteraceae bacterium | reverse complement strand
AGTGAAAATGCTTGATTGGCATTGCAAAAAATAAAAGATTGGTCATTTTGTATATAGCCACAAAGTCTCATTTTTTAATGATGACAGGTTGTATTCTGATAATTGGTTCCCATATCAAAATCTTAATAATAATAAAACACTTAATTAAACGTCTTGGTAATTCTATAACTTAATGAAAGAACTCGTCCGTGCTATTAATCTGCAAACTTGTAAATAACGGCCCCCCAAGTCAATCCAGCACCCAAAGCCAGAAAAAGAACAGTGCTTCCATTACCTATAAGGTTCATCTCGATAGCCTCATCAAGTGCAATCGGAATGCTTGCCGCTGTTGTATTACCGTAACGCTGGATATTGTTAAAAACTTTCTCTTCAGGCAGGTTTATTGATCTGGCAAATGCCTGGTTAATGCGAAGGTTGGCCTGGTGCGGGATAAAAAGGTCTATCTCCTCCGCCGAAAGTCCGGCCTTTTCCATGGTTTCCTTTGCAACTTCACCCAGTCTTTTCACCGCATGTTTGAAAACCGATCTTCCATCCATGAATGCATAATGCCGACCTTCTAGTATCATCTCTTCGCTAATTCGCGGATTAAGTCTCGATGACGGCAGTTCCATTATAAGGGCAGAGGCGAATTCACCTTGGGCGTTAAGAGTGGATTCAATAATACCAACCTGTTCATCTGTCTCAACACCTTCCAGGCATACTGCGCCTGCTCCATCACCGAATATCACTGAAATATCCCGTCCTCTGGTGGAAATGTCGAGTGCAGTACTTTGCACCTCAGATCCAACAAAAAGAATGCGGTTGGCAAAACCGCTTCGAATAAATGCATTTGCGATAGTCAGTCCGTAAATAAAACCGGTACATTGTTGGCGGATATCCAGAGCCGGCGTTGTATCAAGGCCGAGTTTATATTGTAAATAACAGCCGGAACCCGGAAGATAAACATCCGGTGTCATGGTCGCAAAGATAATAAGATCTATATCCGAAGGAGTCCACCCTGCTCGTTTTAATGCGATCCTGGAGGCTTCAAGCCCAAGATCAGAAGGCCCAATTTCATCCCCTTCAGGAACCCAGTAGCGTTGCTCGATCCCGGTACGCTGGCGGATCCATTCATCTGATGTGTCCATCCATTGTGTAAGTTCATGGTTTGTTACAACACGTGGTGGAACATAACGGCCGGTGCCTTTTATTATTGCTTTTTTCATTGAGATTCCCCTTCCTTTTTTGGCCTTATTCCGGTTGTCCCCACAGGGCATCTTTGAGCCCTGATCTCCTTTCAATTTTGCGTGATATAGTGGCTTTTAATACTTCTTCTGTTCCCCAAATCCAAACATTTTTTCTGGCCCTTGTTATTCCTGTGTAGAACAGCTCCCTGCTTAATACTGGATAGTCCCGGTTCGGCAGAATAAATAGCACATTTTCAAACTCCGATCCCTGGCTCTTGTGAACAGTCATTGCAAAAACCGTTTCGTGCTCCGGGAGCCTGTAAGGAAGAAACCGCCTGAGTTCACCGGAATTTCCGGAGAAATATACATACAGCTCTTTGCTGTTTGAACCAGGAACCGGCAGGGTTATTCCAATGTCCCCATTAAAAAGTTCCAAGTTGTAATCGTTACGGGTAATCAGAATCGGTCTGCCCCTGTACCAGGGATTAGAGGTTAAACTGTAAGGCTCTATCAGACCCTCTTGACTCAATACCTGTTCTATAAACCTGTTGACAGTGTTAACTCCGAATGAACCGATTTTTACAGCACATAATATTTTGAATTTTTTAAAAAGTTCAAGAGCACTGTATGGATCATCTGTATTAAGATAATCAGAATAGCCTTTAATAACCCTTGGTGCCAGGAAACGGGAAAGATCATGGGCCTTCGAAATATTTTCCCAGACTATTTGATCATGGCTGTTTTTTATCAGGGACAAGGCTTTATCGGCATCTCCGCTATTTACAGCATGGCTTAGTTCTCCGATTCCGCTGCTACCGGCAAACCGATAGTTTTTTTTTAATACAACCATGCAGTCATAAAGACCGGGTATTTCTTTATGTTCTTTATTTGAAAGATCAATTTTTTGTTTGGTTAAATTTTCGAGCTCTTTACAAAATTGTCCTGAAAATGCATGGATATTGTCTCTGTCACAGATATCGCCCAGTACAAAACCGGTCTCGATTGAAGCAAGCTGATTTCTATCCCCGATCAGTATCAGCCTGGAATCAAAAGGTACGGCCGAAAGGAGTTTTGACATCAGAGCAAGATCGACCATAGAAGCTTCATCCACAACCACCACATCGGCATTAAGCTGGTTTTCATGGTTATGATAAAAATAAGGTGAGCCCGAAATGGTTTTAAGCATCCTGTGTATGGTGTAAGCTTTGGAAGGTATTAACTCAACAACATCAGGGCGGCAGTTCAGAGTTTTTTTTGCATGCTTAATCGATTCGGCAATCCTGGCTACAGCCTTTCCCGTGGGGGCGGCAAGTAAAATATTAAGCTTCTTTTTTTTTGACAGCTCCAAAAGCAGCGCAAGAATCTTTGCCATGGTAAAAGTCTTCCCTGTACCAGGCCCGCCGGAGATGACACAAAGTTTTTTAAACACCGCAATGTATGCGGCCACCATCTGCCAGTTAATATCATTATGGGTATTTTGTGGGAAAAGCCTTTTTAAGCCGTCCTTTAAAAGAATTAAATCCTGGCCCCGAATATCTTCCCTTGAACGATTAATGATCGATTCTGAAAGTTTTCTCTCATAATCCCAATAGCGGTAAAGGTAAAGTCTGTTTTTTTTATCGAGTATAAGAGGACTAAAATCTCCGGGTCTTCCCACTGCCGGGCTTTGACTGAGTTTTTGCGACCAGCCGGAAATTTTCGGACCTTTAACCGTCCCCTCCCCTTCTAGCTCAACAAGGAGCGGTTTCTCGGCCACGGACGTAAGGTCAAGATATGCATCTCCGTTTCCGGTTGCGTTGCTTACAAGGGCTGCGGCCAGAAAAATATCCGGATCATCTTTTTTGTTAAGACCGGTTATAAATTTAGCAAAATGGATGTCTATATCTGTTAGTTTACCATTATGATATAAATAGGTTATATATTCTTTCATAATTCAAAACATTAATTTTATAAAGCGGAAAAGTTACAAGTGAGCTAAAGTTAAAAAAGGTTGCGCCCGTTGGCCCGTTATGCCCGTTAACCCGTAATTTAATACCGGACAACTGGCTAACCGGTTAACCGGCTAACCAGACATAGGCACCCCGGTTAAATAATATAAGGCATTAAACTGGGTAAACTTTAGATCTTTAGTCACTTCACACTTATTTGCCTGAGCAATCTTTTTGACAAAAAAAGCACAAAAAAGAACTTTTTTCTAAGGTCTCACCCCGGAATAAGCACTTTAGCCAGTGCATTAATAAGATCCGGGCCGGGAAAATCTTTGTAAATCCCGAATTCCGGTCCCTTGTCAGGATCCACCCCTCTTATAAAAATATAAAACACACCTCCAAAATCTTTTTCATATTGAAAATCAGGCATCCGAATCCGCAGATACTGATAAAGCGCGAGTGTGTACAGATGATACTGCAGGATGTAAAAGTCGCCGCTCATGACCTTGTTCAAAGCATCTTTTGAATAGTCCTCCACGCACGCTCCCAAAAAATTCGATTTCCAGTCCACCAGGTAGTATAGCCCATTGTCATGGAAAACCATGTCTATATATCCTTTCATAAAACCCCTTGAAAAAGGGAAAGCCAGCTTTCCAATTCTGTCCGGAAAACCGGCGGGAAGATCAATACTTCCATGATC
>DAOVAE010000063.1 GCA_030671225.1 Desulfobacteraceae bacterium | reverse complement strand
TGTAAGCCCATTATGGCTGTTGCCGTCGCTAAAGCGAATTTCGCCTGAAAAGCCTTCGCGAAGGGTTCCGGAAATCAACCTGAGCAACGTAGATTTTCCGCAGCCGCTAGGTCCAATAAGGCAGGTCCATTGACCGCTTTTCACAGTAAAGTTTAAGGAACGAAAGATTTCCTCACCACCGGAGTATGCAAAAGATACATTTTCCAGAAAAACGCCCGGAGCAGACTGGCATTTCGCAGGGCCGGTATTGGTTTTGGTGCTGTTATTCATATTGAAAGTGGTCCCAGCCCGAAGGCGTAAAGAATCTGATCTGACCGTTCGAAAGGATCAGTTCCATCTTCCCTGAATCGGTTATTTCGCCAATCTGATAAAGCGGGTTCCGGAACCTTTTCAGGTAATTAGCCGCGACATGATCCGCTTTATCAGGTGATACAGTACAAAGCAGGGTATAATCTTCACCACCGGCGAGGGCATATTCAACAGGGTCAAAATTAAACCTGGCACAAAATTTTATTAGATTATTGGAGACGGGTATTTTTTCAGAATAAAGACGTATGCCGACGTCGCTCTCCTCGGCGATATGCCCAATATCGGAACTGAGGCCGTCGCTAACATCAATTGCTGCATGAACGCCGTCTTGAAGCGCAAAAAATTTACCTTCCCGAAGATACGGTTTTGGTATGACATGGGCATCAAGCAGTGCCTTCAATTCGTTGGAATCAGCTTTGATATCATTTATTATCAGGTGAAATCCGGCCCTGCTGTCTCCTAAAAAACCGGTTGTACAAATTATATCGCCATGCTGTGCAGTATTGCGGTACAATATTTCTTTTTCAAATGCATATCCGACGACCGAGATGTTTATGATTAAATCAGCTTTTGAACGGGTCGTGTCACCGCCAAGAAGGTTAACGTCAAATTCAGCGGCCAGTCTTTTAATTCCATTATATAGATCTTCCAGATATTCTATGGGACAGTTGTCAGGAACAGCAATACTGATGAATGCTTCACGAGCAATTCCACCCATTGCGGCAATATCGCTCAGGTTGACGGATAGCGCTTTATGGCCCAAGTTAAATCCGGAAGTTGCATCTCTCAGAAAATGGATCCGCTCAACAAGCAAATCCGTCGTCACAAGAATGACTTGGCCGGGCGCCGGAATAAAGGCAGCGGCATCATCGCCGATTGCTTTAATAACGTTTTGAGGACGAATTAAACAACCCCGGCTGATTCTTTTGATAAAACCGAATTCACCGATATCTCTTAAATTCACTGTAATAGCCTTGCCTGTTCGATGATTTTTTTTAATTCTCCGGCAGCTTTTTCAGGATCGTGTGCTGCAACAATCGCCGACACAACCGCAACGCCGTCAGCACCGTTATTAATAACCTCTCCGGCATTTTCTCTGTTCAGGCCGCCGATGCAGACAAGGGGGATCTTTACCGATCTTCGTATTTCGCGCAGCCCTTCCAGTCCGAGAGGGGAAGCTGTATCGGTTTTTGTAGAAGTTGCGTAAATCGAGCCAACGCCGATATAATCCGCTCCGTCTTTTTCCGCCTGAACGGCGTTCTTGAGAGATTCAGCGGAAATTCCGATGATCATTGAATCTTTTAAAATGGCTTTTGCCGTTTCTATTGGCATATCGCTTTGACCCAAGTGTACGCCGTCTGCATTTACAGCCAGTGCAATATCGACTCTGTCATTGATGATGAGAGGGACATTATGTCCTTTCAAATGATCCTTAATGGATAATGCTTGAGTGATGAATTCCCGTGTAGAGCATGCTTTTTCCCGTAATTGGACGCAGGTTACACCTCCTCGAAGTGCAGCTTCAACAATCTGTATCGTCGTTCTCCCTCGTGATAATCCACGGTCCGTAACGAGGTATAAAGAGTAGTCAATATTTTCGGGCTTCATTTCAGTTTAACTTTCCTGGATTTTACAGCTGCCAGATTTATGGCAACCTTTTTCGATAAGCTCTCCATATTAGTACTCCTTGCCCTCCCCAAAAAAAAAGCCGCTTCCATTGGGAAACGGCTTTGATATTGAATTATAAAAAATATGCTGCAATTTCCCTACGCTGGAACTACCCAGATCAGGTTCAAAGGGTGTGATCTCAGGCTGATGAAGCCACCCCTAACGAATGTACAATTTACGAAAATAATAGTGTATCGGCACATGTGTGTCAAGCACAAAACAATCGGCATCCAGAGAAAAGCATTTGGAATTTTCATGTATATTTTTTTAAGTAAGCCGAGCTCTCTCCTATACAAATCATCAGAATAATTTACTATAACCTCAATTGAGGTGTAATATTGATTGGTTAATTGATATTGTTAGTTTTCAGACTTGCCTGCAGGTCTGTTGATAAAAAGCTTGCTATTTTTTTTTCAGACTGCTAAAAAGGTCCCCGATAATTCCGGATGGGGTGTTCTGACTTTAATACAGAACTGAGAGCATACCCTTTGAACCTGATACAGTTAGTACTGTCGTAGGGAAATCGGAGAACATTTACATCACGATTTTTTTCAACATTCTTTCCATCGTTCTTCACTTCCCTTATCGATAGTTTAAATTAAGCGTTTAATTGAGATATTTGCATATTTCTTGACAGAAAATTTGAAGATAATCACGAAAGCACGAAATACGATTATGTTTTTCGTGTCTTCGCCTGCCCCACCTGCCCTGTGGAATCCTTCAAATATTCCTCTGGGGTAGTTCCGGCAGATCGTGCAGGGTATTTTCGTGTTTTCTTGGTAATTTTGCTCCGGTTTATCCGGGTAGGGAGTTTTTCCATGAAAGTAGCCCTTACCATTGCAGGTTCGGATTCATCAGGCGGTGCCGGAATCCAGGCCGATTTAAAGACATTCCAGGCACTCGGCGTTTTTGGCATGAGTGCCGTTACTGCTGTTACTGTCCAAAACACTCAAAAAGTATATGACATTCAGGAGATGGAACCCCGGATAGTGCATGATCAGATTACTTGTCTGTTTGATGATGCCAGGATCCATTCCGTAAAAATAGGAATGGTTTCCAGTATTGAACTGATCCAGGCAATCGCAAAAGCGCTGAAGGCAGTTAAACCGCCTCCTGTGGTGCTCGATCCGGTGATGATCTCCAAAAGCGGATATCGGTTGTTGAATAAGGATGCCCAAGACGCTCTGATTGACAATTTGTTTCCATTGTCGGAGGTCATTACACCTAATATTTTTGAAGCCGAAGCGCTCATCGGCAAAAAAATCAATAATGTGGACGAAATGAAAAATGCGGCACAAGACATCTTGAAGCTGGGAGCAAAAAAAGTAGTGGTCAAGGGGGGACACCTGGGAGAAGGCCGGGCCACGGACATCCTTTATGATGGGCAGGAATTTAAAAAACTGCAGAGCCGTTGGTTGAAAACTAAAAATACTCACGGCACCGGCTGTACATTTTCTTCAGCAATCGCAGCCAATATCGCGTTGGGCAAAAGTTTTTTCGAAGCCGTAACCCTTGCCAAGGTCTACATCACCGGTGCCATCGAACATGCTTTATCCATTGGACAAGGCCATGGCCCGACACATCATTTTTTTGATTTATATGATAGAGCCGGATTAAACACTGAATGAGCGTTAACCGAGTTTTTTTAAAAGAGGTTTCCACATGCAATCCATAAGCAACTCAGATCACCGTAAACCCTCCTTCTTTGGCCGGTTCTTCCGTCAGATGGGGCCTGCTTGGGTTGTCAGCGCGGTGGCCTGTGGGCCGGCCACTATGGCCAGTGTATCCATAGCCGGCGCCCATTACGGGTACCAGTTATTATGGGTCGTGGTTTTAAGCGCTCTTTTAGCCTTTGTGGTGCAATTCATGGCAGCCAAAGTAGGGCTGATCGGTGGAAAAGGGATTATCGCCCTGGTGGAGGAGCGCTGGGGCAACGTATGGGCCTGGATCTTGATGATCGATGCGCTTTTAGCGACCTGGCTGGCGGCCGCGGTGCTGATGAAGGCCCTTGTGGCCACCACCGGTCTTGTCACGGGGGTGTTCACGCCCTGGTGGTCTCTGATCTATGTTGTCCTGATTTTTATCCTGGTCGGCATGGGAGGGTACCGTTGGGTGGAAAGAGTCTGCAAGACCCTGGTGTCCATTGTTGTGGGCTGCTTTATTGTCACCGTGATCATGATAAAGCCGGACCTGAGCGGGATGGCCAGAGGGCTTGTCCCCATGTTTACCGCTGGTTCGCAAGATGCACTGATGATGGCGGGAATTATGGGCGGTGCCGTTCACATTACCATCATCGCCATGCATACCTATAACGTAAACGCCCGAAACTGGGGACCGGACGATATGGGTCTTGCTTGGACGGACACCTTTCTGTCCATGTTCTTAGCCTTCGGTATTTACAGTGTCACCATATTTGTGGCAGCGGCTTCGATTCTGCATCCCCAGGGAATCGAAGTCAAAACAGCCTTTGATCTGGCCCGACCACTTAAACCGGTGTTGGGCGGTTATGCCCATGGTATTTTTCTGGCTGGTTTTTGGGCTGCCGTATTCTCCACGATCATGCCGACCTATCTGGCTGCCGGTTATTTCATTGCCGACAAAATGAAATGGACGATCAGCGTCCGCGATACCCGGTTCAAAGTGGTTGTTTTTTTGGGATGTCTGATTAGCCTTGTGGGACCGTTGGTAAAGGGCAGTTTCTTGATGTTGCTGGTGGTCATGCTGGCCCTGGGTCTCTGCGGTACGCCCCCGGTAGTCTTTATTCTGCTTTTTTTGCTCAACCAGAAAGACTGGGCCAAAGAGCATTACAACGGATGGCTGCTCAATCTCATCGGCGGCGCGGCCCTGTTGATCACAACATTGCTGGCTGTGCGCTTCATCCTGGCCAAAACCGGAATCTGGTCCGGATAAGCCGAATTTTTCATGAAGAACATCAAAGAAAAATGTTAAAACAAATTTTTGCGCAGCCAAGGAAAACGATCTGAACGGTTTGAGCTCAGAGAGGAATCTCCATGAACAATATGGAAAAACTGGAAGAACTGAGACGATTTGCCGAAACCCTGGGGGCCGATCGGGCTGTGATTATACCGACACCGGACCTGGTGATTCGGACCACCGCTTGGGCCAAGTGCTTTATTCCGGCATGCAAGTTTTATGGCAGCAGTATCATGTGTCCGCCGCACAATCCTTTGACTCCGGACGTTACGGAACGGATTGTATCGGAATTCCAGCACGGAATTTTACTGCAACTGGATGCCAAGGTTGAAAATTTCGTGGGGGACCAATGGCGCAAACAGCATGTTGCCACCGAACTCAAACATAAAGAAATTGTCGCCAAACTGGAAGGCCGTGCATTTTACATGGGGTTTCCCCTGGCCATTGGATTTGCGGCCGGCGAGTGTTCCCTGTGTCTGCCCCATACGGCTTGTTCCGTTCTGAAAGGCCGGGACTGCGCCCATCCCCTCCAAGCCCGGCCGGCCATGGAAGCATGCGGTTTCGATGTCTTCACTATAGCACGCCGGGTTGGATGGGAGCTTGTTCCCATCGGACATGAATCCGAACAAGACGCCGTTCCATGCGCCAGCCTGATCGGTCTGGTGCTGGTGGTTTGAAAACCATGTCCAATAAAATATTCACTCCGGGTGCAAAGAAGCGCGAGATTCATTTCAAATGACTCAAAAAACACTCATCGGAAGTTTTGAAACGGCTTATAGGGAATAATGGACGCCATCGAAGAATATATAGACCGGCGAACCCTCATCGCAGGGGACGTCAACTCCGGTAAGACCGACCGAACACTGAAGATACTGCAACGTTTCTTAAGGGCAGGATATGGGAAAAATATCGCAGTACTCGACCTTGCTCCGGATTCCGTACGGGGTGTCGGCGGGAAAATGGAACCGCCTTTGGATGAATCGCTTGTCTATTTAACGACATCCATCTCAGCGCCCCGTCTTACAGGCAGAAACGAAAACCATATCCGGCAGCTGGCCGAAAATAATTCAACAGCCATTGAAAAACTCTTCGTAAAATTACATCAGCAAAAAAGAACGATACTGTTTGTCAACGACGCGACCCTTTACCTTCAGGCCGGTGATTTTAAGCGATTTGTAGAGATCCTCGACACCGCTTCGACACAGATCGTCAACGCCTATTACGGCAATACATTCGCTGATTCCGAACTCACTCAACGAGAAAAAAAACTGACGGAAGATTTGATGAAAATCTGTGACAGAATCATCAAAATGTCGTGCCCGACATTTTAAATCCTGATAAAACTTTTTGGTGCCCATTTAGAGAGGAGGATGAATGAATTCCAAGGCATTTTCACGTAAAAAGATTGCAATCCGTTTACTTTATACCATACTTTTTCTTATTGTATTTGAGATTATCAAAATTATCATTCAGGTTTCTGTTATATTTCAATATGGTTACTTGCTTATTTCAAAAACTTACAATAATCCAATCAGAAATTTTTCAAACAAGGTGTCTGTTTATGCGTACAGGGTTCTCCGGTATGCTACTTTGAATGAAAATGAAAAACCCTTTCCCTTTGATAATTTCCCAAAGGAGATCGAGTTGCCGGACAGGGAAGTTTTTTTTGAGTGATGTTATTTATGAAGTACGTTTGAACTTTGCCTTTAATTTCTCGTTGACAATAGGCGGCACCATACCTGTAATGTCACCGCCAAACCGTGCTGCTTCCTTTATTATTGATGAACTGGTAAAGATCCATCGCAAGCCGGTCATAAGAAAAACGGTCTGAACTTCTTTGTTTAACTTGCGGTTCATCAGCGCCAGTTGAAACTCATATTCAAAATCAGATACAGCGCGCATCCCACGCAGTATGGCAATAGATTTCCGCTTTGCTGCATAACCCACAAGAAGCCCGTCAAAAGTTTCCACTTCAATATCC